>NZ_AUNJ01000439.1 GCF_000447775.1 Bacteriovorax sp. DB6_IX | reverse complement strand
TCAAAAACAAGAATAGTATTGATATAGATATTTGTTTAAATTGGATAGCAGGGATATCAGAAGTGAGAATGAATTCAGTAACATTGTAACTTAAAAACAAGCAAATGAAATCAAGAATAAGTACAATATAAAGCTTCTTGTTCACAATTAGTCCTCTAGCTCTTTTCTGCATATATCCTTAAGAGATTTAAGCAATATCTCTTCTTTATATAGCTTAAGTTCTTCTTGAAAATGATTATAAAATTCTTCTCGGATTTCTTTGCTATAAGAAAAAGATTTTATAATGTTATCAACCCAAAGATCTTCTTTTGATATTTCAATTATTAAATCTTCTCTTAAGTTATTTGGTATTAATTCTGAAGCACCAACTTTATTAGATACGATTGTTATAAGGCCTGCTGATGCAGCTTCAGGTACAACCATTAAGAACGCATCATATCTTGCAGGAGATATCAGGACACTACAGCGGTTAAATACATCATTCATATCTACCCTGCCAAGGCAGTGAATGTTTTTATTTGGTAGGTTTAGGTGTTCTGTACCTGTTCCAACTATGTATAGATTGGAATCGGCTTCTTTTTTCTGAACTTTCTCAAAAATACTGAGCACATTATCTAAGCCTTTAACATATCCAGTATCATGAGGTCTTTCACAGACAAATAGGATATTTTTGTCAGACTTATAAGTAACTCTATCAAAATTCTTAATTGGGTAGCGCAGGTGGTAATATGGAATTTTGCACTTAGTTAACTTGGTCGCATCCCTATATATCATCATGGAGTTGGGTAGTAATAAATCAATAGTTTTCTTTATTGATTTAACTTTGAAATTAAAGAAAAGCTTTTGTAATTTAGACTTTCTAGGATCAAAGTAAAAAGCAGGTTCAGGTACTATTAGTAAAATTTTAGATTTTTTATATTTCTTTTTAAGAAAATAAGAAACCCAAAACAACATACCACCTTCAACTAGGTATAATTTAGACTCGGGAATCTCGTTAGCGTTAATCCAAGCTTTAAGTAAGAGCCAGATTGGATTGAGTTTTGAACCATTAACAAAACCTCTAAAGTCGAAATTATAATCAATACTAGTGACGGATTTAACTAGTTTTGTTGTAGTACGATTTCGACCACGATGAATTGCAATAATATCATGTATATTATCCATTTGATTTCTCAATTAGGACGCCTATGTTGTGACCAAGCTTGAATCTAATAAAATCAGGGCAAATGTTATCCAAAAATCTCCCTAACTTATTGGTGGGAAATACCAAGTAGTTGTTTTTAAATTTGATAGACTTGTAGTTATCTCCAATTGATTCGTTAACAAGGTTTTTAAAGTCTGAGCGAGAGTAGAACTTACCGTGTTTAACCATTGCTTGATAAGGAGTCATGCCCGTCCTTTTAATTTCATTTTTTAATGGTACGGTTGCTAATGAATCATTAAATGGAACATCTGCAACGACAAAATGTTTTGCGAGGCGAAATTGTTCTTTTAAGGCTTTATTGGATTCCTCCATGTGTTCGATCACTCCCCAACTGTAAACAAAATCAAAACTTTCACTTTCGAGTTTGGTGTCTCTTACATCTGCATTGAAAAAATTTACATTATATTTTCTTGCATAATCTTTTGCAGCGCTACAGATGTCTATTCCATTTAGCTTTAGGTCTGGACGGTAGGCATGTATTAAGAGCAGCCATTGACAGTTACCTGAGCCAAACTCGCAAACAGATGACCCTTTGGGTAGTTTGTCGATAAATGGTTTTAAGAAATACTTAAACTTAAACTGTGTGGTGTATTCACTAAAGTCTATTCCCTCTGGCTCACTGTTCCATAGGTTAGACCATACTTTGTCGATGTCTTCTTTGTATTCGTTCATTAAATTACTTTATCTTGTTAAGAGTCATAAACTATCCATGAAGTATAAATAAAAGCTGTCACAATTGCCAAACTGATTATAAAAAAGTTGTGAAATAAATCTGTAGATGCCTCGTGGCGACGTGTTATTTGACATAGAAGCGTATTTTTTTTAATTTTGTTTAGTTAATATTTAAGGAAGAGTAATGGAAGAGGTATCAATATTTGGAGGAACTGGCTTTGTAGGGGGCTATTATCTTGAGAAATATAAAAAATCGTCTATTTTAATTGAGCGGGAATCTAGAATCCCCCTATCTGGGGACGTTCTTTATTTGATAAGCACGACACATAATTATCATGTCTTTGAAGATGTTCATAAGGATATAGATACAAACTTAACTATCTTGGTTGATGTATTAAAAAACCTAGAACCGGGTAAGAGTTGTTTTAATTTTGTTTCATCATGGTTTGTTTATGGGGAAACAGACCTTCCTGCACATGAGCAATCCGTGTGTAATCCTAAAGGTTTTTATTCGATTACGAAAAGAGCAGCAGAGCAACTGGTTGTATCGTATTGTGAAACATTTAAAATTGATTATCGTATCTTGCGCTTATGTAATGTGTACGGATCTGGCGATATTGGAGTTTCTAAGAAAAAAAATGCGCTACAGTTTCTTATTAATAAAATTAAGAACTGTGAAGAAATTGATCTCTATCATAACGGTCAGTTTTTTAGAGACTACATGCATGTTAAAGATGTTGTGGATGCAGTAAATTTAGTTATTACTAAAGGTGAAAAGAATAAAGTTTTTAACATTGGAAGTGGAACTAAAGTTTTATTTAAAGATTTAATAGATATAATATTTGAAGAAACTGAATCTACTTCGAGGATTAATGTTATTGATCCACCAGATTTTCATAAGACCGTTCAGGTTAAGGACTTTTTTATGAGTGTGGATGAGTTGAAGTCTCTTGGTTTTTCTCAAAAAATTAAATTAGAAGAAGGAATAAAAGAGTTATGTCGATAGATAATTATATTAATGAATTGTTTGATAGGATGCATGCCGATGGAGTACTTCCTCCGTATTTATATAATGCTAAAAAGAAGACATTCGATCCAGAGAGGGATTGGATGTATTACTCGGGACCGGTCTGGACTGAAGATGAACCACGTGCTGCGGTAAAGGCTTTTTTAACGGGTAAGTGGTTGGTTGCGGGTGAGCATTGTGCTAAATTTGAAAGAGAGTTCTCAAAAATGTTCGGTTTTGAATCATCGTTAATGGTGAACTCAGGAAGTTCTGCAAACCTAATAATGATTTCTGCATTAAAGAAGCACTTGGATTGGGGCGACGGTGATGAAGTTATTGTTTCTCCAGTTGGGTTCCCTACTACTATAGCACCTCTAGTTCAGAATAACCTAACGCCGGTTTTTACAGATATTGTATTTGAAGATTTAAATTTTGACTTGGAGAAAGTGGAAGCTGCTATCACAGAAAAAACAAAGGCAATTTTTATTTCCCCTGTTTTGGGAAACCCTCCTGATTTTGACAAGCTAAAAGAGATTTCTGAAAAGTATGATATTGAGCTTGTTTTAGATGGATGTGATAGTTTGGGCTCAAAATGGAAGGGGAAGGAGTTGTCTGAATATGCAATAGCAACATCGTGCTCATTTTATCCTGCCCACCATATAACTACAGGGGAAGGTGGTATGGTGTCATCAAATGATAAAGATTTGATATCGTTGGCCAGAAGTTTTGCATGGTGGGGGCGTGATTGTTATTGTGTGGGATCTGCAAACCTGAGTAAGAAAGGTGCATGTGGTAATCGTTTTGACAAGTGGCTAGATGGATATGAAGGTAAAATAGATCACAAGTATTACTTTTCTAACATGGGTTACAACGTAAAGCCTTTGGATTTGCAGGGTGCGCTTGGCTTAGAGCAACTTAAAAAGATTGAAGATATTCATGTTAAGAGAAGAGAAAACAAGGAAAAAGCTGAGTCAATATTTAAAGAAGTTCTTGGGGACATGGTTCATATACCAGGCGAGTTGGATCATGCAGAGACGAGTTGGTTTGGTGTGCCTATAGTTTGCAACAAAAATAAA
>NZ_AUNJ01000438.1 GCF_000447775.1 Bacteriovorax sp. DB6_IX | reverse complement strand
ATTCTATTAAAGAGATATTTAAATTACTTTTTACGAACAGGTAAGATCACTCTATTTGAATATTCCTCTTTTGAGACTCTTCACGATACTCGTTTCTTAAAAGAAGGAAAGGTCTATCAAGAGAGATTACCTGTTAGTATGTTTCAAATGACAGAATTGATAGGAAGAACAATTTATCAAGACCTGACAAGTAAGAGTAAAGCTTGGCCAGGAGGAAGAAAAGCTAGACTTCCTAGTTTTAAGTAATTGATTGGAGAGAGGGATGAATAAACCATCTGAAGAGGCCATTAGGCTTCTCGTTATTTTAAAGAATGATGCAAAAAGACTTTATGAAAGAATTCGTTTTCGCGAAGTCGAATATCTCCAAATCCTTTCACTAAAAAGAACTCGCGAGCATTTCAAAGATATTTTCAGCTCACTGTATTTTTCAATCTCTGTTGATAACTTAAAACTTTTATCACCTGAGGTTATTGTCGCATTAGATAATTTCTACACTAAAGTTGAAAATATGCGTTGGTATTGTAATCATACAGAAGACATGCCTGCGATGATCGAAGATAAGGTGGCGTTGTATATTAGAGATGTCACATCACTTTATGATACATTGGTAACTTTTTCTAAATGCAGAAATTGGAACGGGTAGAAAACGAAGATCACAAAGTTGCTTAATGAAATTATTATTAATACTTACTTTTTTATTCAATATAAATTCCTTTGCCAGAGATGCTATTTCTGGAAATCGCTTTGAGTTGCTAACTGGAGCAAGAAGAGGCGCTGATACTTCAAAGGGTTTTTGGGACAAGAAGTACTCTCGAACAAACTATGTTTATGGAAAGGCTCCTGCAAAATTCCTATCGAGAAATTTTGAATATATTCCTCAAGGAGCGAAAGTTTTAGATATTGGAATGGGTGAGGGAAGAAATGCCGTTTTTCTCGCTTCGAAGGGCTACAAAGTCACTGGAATTGATATTAGTAGTGTTGCTTTGAAAAAGGCACGCATGCTTGCCAGAGAGTTTGGTGTAAGGATAGAAACGGTACATAAGTCAGTAGCTGATTATAAAGTTCCTAAGAATTCTCTTGATGCTATTATTTGCTTCTATTATGTAGACCGAGAGGTTGTAAAGAAACTGAAGTCCTGGCTTAAGCCTGGAGGAGTTCTTATATTCGAAAGCTTCAATATAAAGCAAAAAGTTGTTAACGGGCTCAAAGAGGATGATATTTACCTTCTTAGGGAAGCAGAGTTACTGAGTCTTTTTTCAGACTTTAGAGTTCTGAAGTATGAAGAAGCACAACATCGCCGAGACTTTATTTCTAGTATTATTGTTCAAAAGCCACGTTAGTTATTGTCATGCGGGCAACATCATCCCCTTAGTAAAATTATGCTGCCTCTGGCAAAATAGAAGCATGAGAACGCTTCTTGTATGTCTGAGCATTTTACTATGCCTTCAAGTGAAGGCCAAGGATCAGTCTGGATATTTTTCCGGAAGGGTATCTAGTATATCTGAGGAAGCAAGGATTCTTCGTTTCAAAGTTGATTTTGATAATGTGAAGTATATTAACAAAATGGACGCGGTCGAATTTTGGGCCCAGCATCAAGAGACATTTAAATGTAAGGCCTTTGTTCTTGGTCGATCTAGTACCCACATTCTTTTAAAGGTTCCAAAATTTTCGAATTGCAACGATGTGTCACCGTTTGCCATCGGGCGTTACTATTATTTCCATAGTAAGGACCTCGAAAATAATATTGCTATGGGAAAAGAATTAATTGAGATTCTTGTAAAAAAACGCCTGGCGTTACAGAGTAAGATTGCAAGAAATTCTAAACTTGTTGATACATATTTGCAGCGCGTCGACAGTTTGAATACTCGATATGAAATATTGAGAAAGAAGTTACTTGCTGAGTGGAAAGAAGAGTTATCAAAGCTCGAGTACGACCAGCAGGAACTTGTACGAAACAATGAAGGTCTTAAGGTTCGCCTAAACGAGGTTGATCACAAACTTGAGAAGTACCGCGTTAGGGATGAGAACCTTTCTCTAGACCGTTGGTCGCTCGATCCTAAATACTATTATTTGAAGTAGTGCCATCTTGCTACTAGTCAAACCCTTTCTAAATAAGTAGAGTCGAATACTAGCAATTTCGCCGTTTTTTTTATATGTTGGCTGAACAATCAAGCAAAAGGAAGAACCATGAGAATAGTTAAAAGTCTATTGCTACTGTTGACTCTATTAGGAGCTCACTCGGCATTATCTGCAAAGAGTCCTGCGCCTAAAAAAGGTGGAACTTTTTACTACAACTTAGGTAGTACACCGACTACTTTAAACCCATTATCATCATCTGATGCTTATGCTTCAAGAGTACAATCTTATATTCTTGAGTCTCTATTAGAGAGAGATGTTGATACATTTGACTGGAAACCTGCTCTTGCAGTTTCTTGGAAAATCTCTGATGACGGTCTAAAGTATGACTTCGTTCTTAGAGAAGGTGTAACATGGCACGATGGAAAGCCATTAACTGTTGAAGATGTTAAGTTTTCTTATGATGCAATTATGCACCCGAAGAATATTTATAAGACAGCTCACTTAAAGTCATATTACGAGAATATCGCGAAAGTTGAAATTCTTGATAAGAAGACTGTTAGATTTCATGTAAAAAATAAGTACTTCAGAAACTTTGAAGTTGCTGCAGGTCTGACAATCGTTCCAAAACATATCTATGAAGATGTTAAAAAAGCTAAGAAAAGAAAGCTTAATAAGACTCTTGTTGGAACAGGACCATATGTTCTTAAGAAATTTAGAAGAGGAAAGGGGATCACTCTTGTTGCTAATAAGAAGTGGTGGGGGAACTCTGTTGAAGGTAGAAAGAATGAGAATAACTTCAGCAAACTATTCCTTAGATTCATCAAAGACTCTACTATCGCTATTCAGAGACTTGAAAAAGGTGATCTAGATTATAACGGTCTTTCTGCAGAAGAATTTGTTAAGAAGACTAAAGGTTCAAAATGGGGAAAATCTGTATTTAAGGTTAAGACTCAGAACAAGGCACCTAAGGGATACGGATTTATCGGTTGGAACCTTAGAAGCCCACTATTTAAATCTAAAGATGTAAGAAAAGCTCTTTACCACCTAGTTGATAGAAATGAGATGATTAAGAAATTCCGTTATGGATACTCTCTTCCTGCAACTGGGCCAGTATATCTTCAATCAGAGTATGCTAACCAAACAGTTCAGCCAGTAGACTTTGATCCTAAGAAAGCTCTAGCTCTTCTTAGAAAAGAAGGATGGAAAGATACTGATGGAGATAAAATTCTTGATAAGATGATTGACGGTAAGAAGGTAAACTTCTCATTCACAATCCTTGAGCCATCTAAAGAATTTGTTAAATACCTAACAATGTTTAAAGAAGATGCTAAAAAAGCAGGTATCGACGTTAAGATTAAGTTCATCGAGTGGAACTCTTTTATTAAGGCCCTTGATGAGAGAAACTTTGATGCTGTTAGACTTGGTTGGTCTGGTGGATCAGTTGACTGGGATCCAAAGCAAGTATGGCACTCTTCATCTGCTGACAACATGGGATCTAACTTTGTTGGATACAAGAATAAAAATGTTGATAAGTGGATCGACGAAGCTAGATTTACTCTTGATAAGAAAAAGAGAAAAGAAATCCTAAATAAAGTTTATAAGCAAATTGCTGAAGACTACCCATATGTATTCTTATTTAACGATAAGTACCTGTTCTATGGTCACACTAAGAGAATGGGGCGTGAAAAAGATACATACACTTACGGTGTAGGTCTTGAACACTGGTGGATTACTAAGTAATTTAGAACCACAACCAATTTTTGCTACAGCTAGAGTTATTATTTAGGAGTTATAGTTGTTAAATTACATAATTAGACGTCTTTTAATAATGATCCCCACAATGTTGGGGGTCACTATTTTAATGTTTGCGATGGTTAACCTGGCCCCAGGTTCACCGGTTGAGCAAAAACTTCAACAAATGCGTTTCGGTGGTGCTGGAGAATCTGGAGGAGGATCTGGCGGTGATAGTTCATCAAGAGATAGCGCTGTTTCAGCGGAAGTTATCGAAGCTTTAAATAAGCAGTATGGATTTGATAAGCCACTTCACGTGAGATACTGGATCTGGTTAAAGAACCTTTCAAGATTAGATTTTGGAGAGAGTTTTACTTATGAAGAGCCAGTTCTTGATGTTGTTATGAGTAAGCTTCCTGTTTCTATTCAGTTTGGTCTTATCTCATTTCTCATGTCCTATCTTATATGTATTCCGCTCGGGGTGCTGAAGGCCATTAAACATGGCTCTAAGTTTGATGTGGGATCAAGTTTCTTGCTTTCTGCACTATATTCAATCCCTGGTTTCATGCTTGGTATTCTCTTATTAGTTTACTTTGCTGGTGGAACTTTTATGGATTGGTTCCCAATTGGAGATCTTTACTCAGATTCATATGATGAGTTAACTCTTTGGGGACAGATTAAAGATAGAGTTTGGCACTTTATTCTACCTCTTATTTCATACATGGTAGGACAGTTTACGGTACTTACTCTTCTTATGAAGAACTCAATGCTAGAAGTTATTAGCCAAGATTATATCAGAACAGCTAAGGCCAAGGGTCTTGCTGATAAAGTTGTATATATGAAGCATGCTCTAAGAAATGCTCTTATTCCAATTGTTACTGGTTTTGGACACTTCCTATCACTTTTCTTTGCTGGATCACTTTTCATCGAGACAATCTTTAACCTTGATGGTTTAGGTCTCCTTGGATTCCAGTCTCTTTTAGAAAGAGATTACAACGTTATCATGGGACTTTTCTTTATTCAGACATGTCTTATGTTTATCGGAAACTTAATTAGTGACCTTCTTTATGTGGTAGTTGACCCAAGGATTGATTTCTCATGATTGAAAGATTTATAGAAAACGAATTAACGCTTAAGAGATGGAGACGTTTTAAGAAGAGAAAGAGCTCTGTAACAGCTTGTATTCTTCTTTTTGTATCAGTTGTATTAACTTTTACGGCTCCAATGATCGCCAATAGCAAACCTTTGATGATGAAGTATAAGGGAGAGACATACTTTCCTGTTTTTGCTGAGTACCACCCAAAGGATTTTGGAATCACAGATTCTTTTGTTGTAAATTATAGAAAACTAGACCTAAGCCAAGATGGTGACTACGCTATTTGGCCAATTGTAAAATGGAACCCACTAGAGTCAAATGATACGGTTGATGAATACCCTTCAGCTCCTTCATCAGAGAACTGGTTTGGGACTGATGATAGAGGACGTGATGTCTTTGCAAGACTTCTCTATGGTTATAAGTATAGTATTGCCTATGCTGTTCTCGTTTGGTTCCTATCAACAGTTATTGGGGTCTTACTTGGTGGACTAATGGGTTATTTTGGTGGAAAGGTAGACTTCTTTGGGCAAAGAGTTGTTGAGATTTTCAACACTGTGCCAGTTTTTCTACTTCTTCTTACAATGATCTCAATTTTTAAGCCTAGCTTAGTTTTACTTATCGTTATCTCGTCTATTTTTGGATGGATGGGAGTGAGTTACTATGCAAGGGGAGAGTTCCTTAGAAATAGAAACCTAGAGTTCGTTGAAGCTGCTAGAGGTATGGGTGCGAAAACAAGTACAATTATCTTTAAGCATATTCTACCAAACTCACTAGGACCGATTATTACTTTCGCGCCATTTTCAATTGCCGGAGGTATTACTGGTCTTGCTGGTTTAGATTACCTTGGATTTGGACTAGAAGTTCCTACACCATCATGGGGGGAGCTACTTGCTCAGGCCCATAAGAACTTCACTATTGCTTGGTGGCTTGCCGTGTTCCCATCTGGAGCACTATTTACAAGTCTATTCTTATTCGTACTCGTTGGAGATGGAGTAAGAGATGCATTAGATCCGAAAATGAAATAATTCTTTTAGAGGGAAATGTGAGAAATTTAATTTTACTCATTTCCCTCTATATCTCTTCTTTGGCGTATTCTCTATCGCCACCTGTTCCCCCAAAAGTTATCTCGACATTACCTTCTATTACGGAAATGATTTATTATCTCGGCGGAGAGTCGAATCTCTTGGCAGTGACTCCATATTGTAAATATCCTAAGGAAGCTCAAGAAAAAGAAAAGATCGGATCGGCTTATTCTTTAAATCTTGAAAAAATTGTGACTTTAAAGCCAGGAGTAGTTTTTCTTGCTCCAATTAAAGGTGGAAAGAACGAGAAACTACTATCGAAGTTAGGTATTTCTTACGAAGCTATCCCTTATGAGAGACTTGAAGATATTGAAAAAGGCTTAAAAATAATTAATCAAAGTATGAGATTGGGTGCTCATAAGAAGATTGAGAGTTTTCAAAAATCATTTGAGATTAAAAAACTTAAGCCCAAAGAAGTCCTTATAGTAATTGGTGAGGACATCAAAGCTGGCTCTCTTCGTTCTGTAAGAGTTGCCGGAACAAATACATTCTATAACGATATTATTGAGAAGATTGGTTTTACTAATGCTTATAGGCAAGACGGAGCAAGTTACCCAAAACTTGATCTAGAGCGTATAATGAAGTTAAAATTTGATTATATCATTAGAGTTGGAGGAGAGTCTCCACAGAATAGTGAAGTCAAAAAGAGCTGGCTAGAAACTTCATATGCTCAAAGAATTAAATTCTTCTTTGCTGACTATGCAGTTGTTCCAGGTCCTAGAATTAATTTACTTCTAAAAGATATATTGGACGTTTTTGGTGCTAAAAGTAGAAAGAATTAATGTCGAAATTCAGTTAAAGAAACTTGTCTCAAATATTTCTTTTGAAATAGAAAATAATCTTGTTCTAGGTATTGTTGGCCCTAATGGAGCTGGTAAAACAACACTTCTAAAATCAATTGCAAATCTTATTAAATATGAGGGAGAAATTTCATTTCAAGATATTTCTCTCTCTGACCTTAGTCTAAGTATGAGGACTGATCTGATCTCTTACTGTGGAAGCGCAGATGAGATTATGACCGAGCTCTTTGTTGAGGATGTCCTTTCATATTCAAGGTATGGGAAGGCTGAAGATCAGGGTTTAAAAGAGCGTGTCATAGAGCTCTTTGAATTGAAGGAACTCTTAAAAAGAAGAGTCAATTCATTGAGTGGGGGAGAAAGGCAGCGACTTAATTTGGCATGCTCACTATATCAAGATTCAAAAATTATACTCTTAGATGAGCCTACGAATTACCTCGATCCAAGACATGTTGATTTATTAGAAGATATTATAAAAAATGAGTTTTCTAATAAGGTCGTTATCATAGTGTCACATGACATTAATTTTCTACTTGATATAAGTGACCGAATAATTGGCCTGAAAGAAGGAGAGCTCATGATAGATAATTCTACGAAGTCTCTCTTCAACGATAAGGCCCTTGATAAAATTTTCGATAAGAAATTTCTCTATATAAATGAATGTCAAAAAATGGTGGTGAGATAAATGAGAACCGCCGTTATTATTTTTACTATTCTAATTCTATTTATTGCTCCTTTTGTTGGCTTTGATGGCTTTCTTGGAATTGACTTAAATGGACAAGATGCTTTTATCTTTCATAATTTGAGACTTCCACGAGTTTTACTGGCATTCTTTGTTGGTGGTGGCCTTGCAATTGTTGGATGGTTATTCCAAGTTATCTTCAAGAACGCACTAGCGACACCTTATACGATGGGGATCTCATCCATTGCTGCTTTGGCAATGGCCGTCTCAGAGTTACTTTTAGAAAACTCACTCGTCGCGAATAAAGATCTTATCTTTGTGGTCTTCTATATCCCAATTCTTATTCTTATACTGATTGGTTTTAAAAGAAATATTGCAAGAGAGAGACTCTTACTCTTTGGCGTGTGCTTAGGTATTTTCGCATCAAGTGCAATTGTCTTTTTACAAACGATCCTAGGTAATGAAAGTGTATCAAAACTAGTTCGCTGGATGATGGGTGGCCTTGAGATTGTAGGGTACCAGGATCTTTTTTACATAATTCCCTCAATTCTTATTTCAGTAATGGTAATGATTTACTATCGAAAAGAAATTACTATGATTTCCATTGGTGAAGAATTCGCCTCTTCTCGTGGTGTTGATATACCAAAGATCTTCTTTATACAGATTCTCATCTCGAATATTCTAGTGGCCCTTATCGTTTGGTATTGTGGTCCTATTGGATTTGTAGGCTTAATCATTCCACATCTTACAAAGAAGCTATTAGGACATGATTTCTCTAAGAATATAACCCTTTGTTTTATGCTTGGAGGTGGTTTTTTGGTTTTTTGTGATCTGATTAGTCGATCTGTAAGTGCGTCTCATGTGATACCAGTAGGAGCAATCACCGCTTGTATTGGAGCACCCCTACTGATTTTACAATTGATTAAGAGAAATTAATTACTCTTCAATTCTTTTAATTTTACCTGGAATACTTTTTCTTCTTTTCCTCGAAGAACTTTAACTTTTACTTTTTCGCCAATTTTGTACTCAAAAAGGACATTGAAAATATCATCAAAGCTATTGATAGGCTTACCATCGACTTCAAGAATAATATCCCCTAAGAAAATACTATCTCTATTCTGAGTCATGCCCTTCAGTCCGGCTTCTTCTGCTGGCCCACCGTCAAATACCATTCCAATAGGCAGACCTTTTTCTAAGTCGATACCATAATAATAAGCGAGTTCTTCTCTACTAATCGGTTTGATTCCGAGTCCGGCTCTTTTTACCTGACCATACTTAACGAGTTGAGGAACAATAAGTTTCACAGTATTAATTGGAACGGCAAATCCAACACCACTTGATGAACCAGAGTTAGAGAAAATCATCGTATTCACTCCAATAACTTCACCTTTTGAGTTAAAGAGTGGACCACCTGAGTTACCAGGGTTGATCGATGAGTCCGTTTGAATCATATCAAAGATCTTAATACCACTAATTCCTTTAATACTTCTTCCTGTTGCAGAGATAATACCTTGTGTGATTGTATTATCGAGCCCAAATGGATTCCCAATTGCCACAGCTTTTTGACCGACTTGAAGTGTTTTGGAGTCACCTTTAACAAGTCCTTTTAAGTTCTTTGGTCTTTCAATAAGCTTGAGAACTGCAATGTCTTTAGATGGCTCAACACCCACAAGTTTAGCCTTATAAGCTTTTTTATCTTTATGAAAATTCACTGTGAATTTAGAACCACCTTGAACAACATGAAAATTTGTGACGATATGTCCTTCTTGATCCCAAACAAACCCTGTTCCTTCCCCTTTAACAACTTCCATTGGGTCATAGTCAAAGAAGAGTCCACGTCTTCTGACTTTTCCAATATTTGAAATATGGACGACAGAATTCACAGAATCTTTAAAAATAGAAATAGTATTTTTCTCATCTTGTAAGAGCGCTTTACTTTCATTAATTTCAAAGAGTGCGAAAGTGTTCAGGGTAAAAAATATTGAGATTAAGGCAATTACTTTTGTCACAGATCCTCCTATTCTTTGACTGACATTCTCATATATAGATATAATCCTAATGATTTTACACATCAAGCCAAAATTTTGTAAAAATTGTGTTAACTGATTGAATTTAGGAGATAAACTCTTGGAAATAAAGTATTTTAATAGACAGAATGGACAGGTAGAAGTTGAAAAAGTCTACGGAGATGGGGGAGTAAAATGGCTCTATAATACCGCCTCTGGGAAAGTTCTATCGAGTGCCTTAGTAAGAGCTCCACTAAGTGTTCTTTATGGGTATATGCAAAGCTTGCCAATGAGCCGTAATAAAATTCCTGAGTTTGTTGAAAACTTTGAAATTCAGATGGAAGACTTTCTTCCTGAAGATGGACGTTCTCCAGAATATCCTTACTCAAATTTTAATGAGTTTTTTATTAGAAGATTCAAGGATGGAAAGAGAAGCTTCGTGAAAGATTCAAATATAATGCCTGCCTTTAGTGAGGCCCGTTATTTTGGTTATGAATCAATTAACGATGAGGATTCAGTTCCAGTTAAGGGAAAGTTTCTTAATTCAAAGGAACTTCTTCAAAAACAAGAGTGGATTGAAACTTTTAAAGACGGACCGCTACTTTTGGCCAGATTATGCCCTGTCGATTATCACAGGTTTCATTACCCAGATAATGGAAAGGTTCTTGATTATTATAAGGTAGGCGGGCTCTATCATTCTGTTAATCCTATCGCCTTAAAAGCAAAAGAAGACATCTTCTCTACGAATGTGAGAGAGGTCACAATAATGGAGACAGAGAATTTTGGAAAACTAGCCTATGTTGAAGTTGGTGCAATATGTGTTGGACGAATTGTTCAATCCACAGACCTTACGACTTTTAATAGAGGCGATGAGAAAGGATACTTCCTCTTTGGCGGTTCAACTGTCATTGTGATCGGAGAAAAAGGTAAGTGGAAACCTTCTCAAGATATCTGTGAGAACACTAAGAATAAATTGGAGACTTACCTCCACTTAGGTGTTGAAGCAGGTCTTAAAATTTAAAAGAAGCAAAAACAGGGAAATGATCTGAAGGGTAAATACCTTGGTCATTTTCCTTGTAAAGTTCAATCTCTAGGGGAGTTAACTCAGGAGAACAAAGTATCCAATCTATTCGCGCACCATCTTCTCTATGGCCTTTAAAATTATGATGGCTTGGCTCTTCTTTCTTTCTGAACATAAACCACGGATCAACAAGCTCTAAGCTTGAATCAACAAGAATCCTTCTTACTTCATCTTGAGGTGCTTCATTGAAATCACCAAGAAGGAACATTGGTAAACTCTCAGTATTCACCTTTTGGACTTCAGTGATTAGTACTTTGATTTGCTCTTGTCTTGTTTCTGTTTTTAAGTGATCTAGGTGAACGTCAACAATAAAGAGCTCTTTTTGATTGTCTTTGTCTCTAACCTTTGCCCAAGTACAAAGCCTTGGAAATGCACTACCAAATGATTTCGTCGCCGGAACTTCAGGTGTTTCCGACAGCCAAATATCTCCACTTGATAAATTATCAAATCTGTCTTTTTTAACAAAAATCGTCGGATACATCCTATCTTCAATCCAGTCTCGGTGAGAATCACTCATTAGATAATCTGGTACAAGAGTGTGCAAATCATTTAACTGGGGTTGCCATCCTTCTTGTGTTCCAAAAATATCTGGAGAATATGAATTAAGGAAACTAGAAAGGATTTCTCTTCTTCCACTCCAGTTGTGTTCTTTATCTGCTGGATTATCAAAACGAATATTTGTAGTTACGACTTTTATCATTTGTGCTCCGTTCTTATATGAGAACACATTTGTTTGAAAACGAGAACCTCTATTCTCAATTCTTTCCTAGAATTAGGTACTTAACTAATGATGACGTTGGCATTTGACTTGCTTTTACTTTCGTAGCTAGGAGGTACACATGAAGCATCAAGATGAATTATTAAATCAATTTAAAAAGAGATTAGTTGATTACACTTATAAGCAAATTTCGTCCCAAACAGGGATTCAAATGACAAGAGTCTTTAGAATCTTTAATGGTTATGAAATGAAAGTTTCTGAGTACTTTGCATTGAAAGAGATGCTCGAAGAGAAAAATGAGGCAAAGGACTTTGACCATATTATCGAAAAATGTCGTATGCAACTTTCGGACTCTTCTCTAAAAGAGATCGAAATGGTTTGTAAAAAGAAACTCAATTTACTTGAATTAATTATTAGTACAGAAAATATTGTAGCCTAGGAGATGTAATGTCTGAATTACTATTATTAGAAAGAGTTGTTGTTGAATCTATTGCTAAGGGCAATTTTCGAATTGAAAATATTCAAAATGATACAGGTCTAGACTATTCATTCTTATTGTCAATCTGCTCAAGATTAATAAAGAGAGGGCTGATCACTTACAAGCTAGGTGAATATAAGATTTCAAAAGATGAAGAGTCGTGGGGGAAAGTCAATCATCCATTGATTTTGAAAAATGAGATTAAAGAGGTTTCAGAAAATATTATAGACGTTTTTTTTAATGATAAGGTAACCAATTCTTTGAAGCTTCAAAAGGTTTACTTAAGTGATAAGGACGAAAAGATTCTAAACTCACTCCTAGACTCTGTTGAATCCTTCGTAAAAGACTTGAGGAATTCACCTCAAAATAAGGCCATGAGTACAAAGAAGCAGAAAGTGTTAATGTGGGGATATGGTCAGTATAGTGATATTATTCAAAATACATTAAAGGTTGTTTCTTAACTTTTTTAAATTCTGCAATATCGTAGCGGGGTCTCTTGGAGAATGTGCTAAACCGCATGTCGCACTTATCATTGAGACCTCCAACTTATCAATAGAAATTAATTGATCATCTAGAGTCGATACACATCCTAGGATTATTTCCTTATTCGGAAAGA
>NZ_AUNJ01000437.1 GCF_000447775.1 Bacteriovorax sp. DB6_IX | reverse complement strand
AGAATGGCCGCTGCGTAAAAGCGCGGCCATCACGCCAAAACAAATTATATTTCATCTAATAAAGTTTTCTTAACTTTCTGCTCATAACTATCAAAAAATATTGATTTTCCTTGTACTTCTCTATTAAAATTTAACCAATCAAATTTTTTCAAACTTATAAAACAAAACAAGGAGTTAGTTTTGAAAAAAATTATCGCTGGTGCACTAGCACTTTCAATGGGATCAGCTCTTGCTGGTAACGTAATGCCAGAAATGACAAGAGATGGAAAAACTAAGAACGACCTAGGTGTTGCTTGGTCTAAAAGAAATGCTGCTGTTCTTTCATACGATACTCTTACTCAAGATAGAGAAGTAAGTGGAACTGAAACTGCAGAAGTTAAAACTACTAACCTAAATCCATACGTATTTGGAACTCACGGGGCTTTCTCTGGTGAGCTTTCTTACAACATCAACAAAGTTGAAAACACTCCAAAGACTGGAACTTCAACTGAAACTGATACAAACTCTCTTGATCTTGATGCTGCTTACAGAATCAACAACATGTTTGCTGTAACTTTTGGTTACGGAACAGAAAAAGAAGAGTCTACAGGATCTGAAGAAACTGAAAAAGATATGGTATTTGGTTTCTCTTACAACCACGGTAACGGACTTATCGCAGGTGTTTCTTACTCACTATCTAACCAAGAAGATGTTTCTGGTTCAACAACTACTGAAGTAGATTACAGCGTAATCTCTCTTGGTGTTGGTTACCAAAACTGGAACAACAAAGATGGTTACACAGTTGAAGCTTTCTACCAAACAAGAGGTAAAGAGAAAGATACTCAATCAGTTGGTGATATGACTAACCTAGAACTACACGGTACTTATGCAATGGGTGCTTGGGAACTAGATGGTGTTTTCGGAACAATGAAAGAAGAAAACTACGCAGGTACAACTGAAACAACTACAACTACTTTTGGTCTAGACTTCGAGTATATGATCAATGCTAACATTTATGTTACTCCACAATTTGCTCAAGCTAAAGCTGAGACAGAAACTGGATCAACTACTTCTGAAACAAAAGTTACTACTTTTGGATCTGAATTTGGTTACAGAACTGCAATGTGGGATGCAAACCTTGAGCTAGCTCAAGTTAAGTCTGAAACTGATTCTTCAAACACTGAAGATTCTGGACTTAAGCTTGGAGTTAACTTCGGTTACTTCTTCTAAGAATCCAATTCTTAAAATACAGGGCTCCTAACGGAGCCCTTTTTTTTACAAAATTGTTAGGTACCAGTATCTTTTTCTTATGAGGCTCGCGTTAAAAATGCACTCAAATTATGAGACCTCCCAGTATTCGAACTCTTCGCAACCTGAAAACATCCTCTTCTCAAACCTTTTCGAATTAAGTCACTCTCTTTTTCAGAAATAGAAGTATTAAATGACTCGATTAACTCTGTATTTCTATATTCAAAGAGACTTTGAACTTTTAATGGAAAATATTTTTCAAAAGATTCACAGTGAAGGGAGCTAAATGGATAATCCTCTACCCTTTCAACAATTTTCGCTCTAACAGGATTTTGAAAAACATATCTCACAACATTTCCCAAATAATTTTCATTAGTAACAATGCTCCAAGTGTAGCGGCCACCAAAAACTCGATTTTCCCTCTTCGTTCGAGTACGAATAGAATCAGCTAAGTTCTTATTAAAATTTCTCATGAAATAGTCGATATCCTGATTTGGAGTCGAGACAAGTAAGTGATAATGATTATTCATCAAAACAAAGGCATGAAATGAAATAGGTCCAAGCTCATTTGCTCTCCTAAATGAAGAAAGTGCGTACTCCCAGACTTCATCTATAGGGACTTTAAACCACTCCTTATTATTAACTCTTGAAATAATGTGATAAGGAAATTCATTTGTTCTGATTAATTGTTTTCTCGGCATAGGAGATAAATATTGAACTTGATAAGTGAAGTCACGACTTAAAAAGTTGAGGGCCCGCATTTTTCGCTTAGGAACAACGCAGGTCTCATAAGAAAAAGATACTGGTACCTAAACCAGTATCTATTTTTTAGAATTGGCAGTGGTTTCTCATTAGAACTTCTCCATTTTCTCTAAATTCCATAGTTAGAGTCATTCCCTCTGCTGATGCCGTCCAACTTCCAATAATATAATCAGGATCAGTATCTGAGTTTTGTCTTCTCATAACAACAACCTCACCTTCCTCTTCAGCACCTATATACAATTTTTCTCCATCAACAACGGCCTTAAACTCTTGAACCCCCTCCACTCCAACAGAGCATGCTTGGCCAGAATCATTAGACTCTTCAACTTCAATTCCATCAATTGTAATAAGAAGCTCATATGGTTGATCACCTTCTCTAACTTCATAACTAGAGATAGTTTCAACAGTAATTGGTGATAAGCCATTTTCTTCAGACACTTGCTCAACACATGAAACAAGTACAAATAAACATAAAATAGAAACTAAACCTTTAACCGCTTTCATAATTCTCCCCTTTGTCAGCGTTAATTAAATTCACTGAACACAGAGCAACGGTTGTGCCAAAACACAAACGTGTAATTTCAAACAGTTATATAGAAATCTGAGTTCCAAATCTGGAATTTGTTTCATTAATGAAATGGAATTGAGATTCCTTTTCCTTATGAGACACGAAAATAACGCGAAGCTCATAAGGAAAAGATACTGGTACCTTTAGAAGTCGAGGGAAAGGTTTAGTTGGATGCGGGATTTTAGTGTGTCCTCTTGTACAGGGGTCATTTTTTGGTGCATATTATCGAGTGTTGAGTTGATTCGATCCAACTCAAGATCTCCGATAGTACGCGAGTAATCCGCCTCAATACTCTCCAGTGCCTCGAATAGTGAAAACTTAAATCTCTCCCCATAATCAGTAAGGAAAACCTTAATCTCTCTCTTATCCGCCTCACCGGCCTTTCGAATAATGTAACCCCTCTTCTGGAGCTCATTCAAATGACTTGTCATAGTTTGTTTCTTTAGACCACAGGCATTCCCCACATCTTTAATAGATGGTCCCTGGTTCTCACAAACGTATACTAAAATTTCAAGGAAGCTTGGTCTCAAATCCGTGAAACCTTTTTCTTGTAGAAGTGTTAACAACTGATTGTTGTAAACTCTGTAGATTTTTTTAAGTAAACCGCCAATACTGGAAATTCGCTTCATGCCCATCTCCTGGTTAGTATGATTTTAATACTATACTGAGAGATGGTCCGAATAGTCAAATATTAGTACGAATTAACTCAATGCTATAAATTTAGTGCTCTCGTGATCTCTTCGCCGTGAACAACCCCATCAGAGCCACTTTCATCATATTGCGCCTCTTTTGGCATCACCATATGAGTGCCCTGATCATAGTCAAACTCCAGGCCCATATGCCACATATCCTTCTTCAACTGTTCAAAAACAGGGTTTTCCCTCTTCTCAAAAGCTTGTGTACTAGTGCAAAGAATTAAAGCAAGTGTCGAAATTTTGATCATAATTTTAAGCATTTATCGTCCTTTTTAGGGTTTCTACCTTATATTAAGCAAGATAAATGCCAGAATTAGAGGATTTTATGGATGGCCCATTTTAGTTTCTTTGGGGATATGGGCTTAGTGAGAAAGTCATTCATTCCGGCCAGTAAGCACTCTCTCTTGTCCTCCTCAAAAGCATTTGCAGTCAGGGCAATAATTGGAATATCTGGCTTAAATTCACGGATCTTCTTGGTGGCGGTAATTCCATCCATAACAGGCAATTGGTAATCCATCAGAATAAGGGAAAAGTCTTTATCACGCGTCATATCCACAGCTTCAACGCCATTTTTCGCAATTGAGACCTTTGCTCCAGCGGACTCTAAGGTCTTTACAACAAGTTTCTGATTTATGGTGTTATCTTCTACGAGCAGAATTTCTAAGTCTTTCAAATTTACTTCATGAAAATCAGAATCAAATGTCACCTCAGAAGTCGTCTCTACAGCAGGAACAGAGATAAGAAATTGAGACCCGATATCCTTTGTACTTTCAACACTTACTCCCCCACCCATCAATTGAATGAGCTCCCTTACGATTGAAAGTCCTAAACCAGTTCCGAAGAACTCGCGTTTCATATGCTCTGTTTCCTGGGTGAAAGCCGCGAAGATATGAGCAACTTTACTCTCTTCAATCCCAATCCCAGTATCTTCAACTTTATAAATTAGATTCCCATCGACATAGGTACACTTAACAGTCACGATACCTTCTCTCGTAAACTTAAATGCATTCGAAATAAGGTTAGTAAGAACCTGAATCATACGCGTTCTATCTAGCATAAGATACTCAGGAATAACTCCATTAGTAACAAACTCGGATCTAACCTTAGAATTTTGGTTGTGAGTTTCAAGCAGGTGCTGAACCTTTTGGTTGAAGCTTTCCATTAAAGTGGGGGCAGGATTAATCGACATCCCCCCCATTTCAATTTTAGTATAATCCAGAATATCACTTATAATTGAACTCAGTTGAAGTGAGCTTTCCATTATATATTGATTAGTTTTCTTCTGATCATTGTCGAGATCAGTATTTGAAAGAATCTCTGACATACCGATAATTCCATTCAACGGAGTTCTTAGTTCATGTGACATATTCGCCAGGAAGAAGCTTTTACTTCGATTGGCCAACATGGCCTCTTCTTTTGCCTTAAAGAGCATATCACGCTGCTTTTTAATATCAGAAAGATCCGTCGCAACTCCAAGAAAGCCAACAATAATTTTCTTAGAATCATATATTGGAGTCACAGAAAGAATAACAGGAAAGCGCGTTCCATCTTTTTTAATATAGGTCCATTCTCTCTCATCTTTATCATCGCGATAAACTTTTCTGACAAAGGTTAGAAAACCAGGAGGATTATTCTCTCCGAATTCCTCATTTAACTCTTTAGTTCTCTCAACAATTTCTTCAATATCGTGAATGATTGATGGGTTTTGCTTACCCACCATCTCTCGCGCTGAATAGCCAAGTAAGTCCTCTGCCCCTTTAGAGAAATGCGTAATAATCCCGTCAGTGTCGGTTGCAATGATACTTACTTTTGCACTTTTTAAGATCGCCTCTTCAAGTTCAACATCCTTTATGAGGTTTTGTCTCATAAAATAATGGATTCCCATACTGGACGTGACACTTATTAAGAGAGCAATAGTCAAAGCATCAGAACTTCCAAACGCTAGGAAAATAATGAGCTCGATGGAAATAATTACACCGCAAGTAAGTAGAGTGAGAAATCTTTTCATAAGTACCTAATTATAGGCCGTACACTCAAGAAATCTAAACTGAGCTAATGAAATAGTTCAAATCACTCACTTCTTAACAAATTAAACGCTCAAAAAAATAGCGATTTTGAGTCCTTTTTGTGGCGTTAAAACATATTCCTCGAGTTGGATATTGAAGTCGCAATTCCGCAACAAATCCCAAATGTCAGTAAGGACGAACCACCGTAGGACATCAACGGAAGGGGGAGCCCAACAACTGGTAATAGTCCCATGACCATTCCCATATTAATAAAGGTGTGCCAGAAGAAAATGGACATAACTCCTATGATGACAATGGAGTCAAAAATCCGGGAGACATTGACCGCCAACCATACAAATCGGTAGAACAAAAAGAGGTAAAGACCGATTAATAATATTGATCCAAAGAAACCATGTTCTTCATTGAAAATAGAGAAAACAAAGTCTGTATGGTTTTCAGGTAGGTAGTTTAATGATGCCTGTGAGGACTTCATAAGTCCTTTACCTAAGAACTTTCCCGAACCAATTGCGATCTTTGATTGTATCGCATTATAGCCAGAACCCTTGGCATCCGCTGTTGGATTGATAAATGTTTTAATACGTCTTTTTTGGTAATCTTTAAGGCCAAACTGATACATCAGTCCCCCACTTAAGATACCAACAAGAGCAAGAATCCCCAAAGACTTCCACTTAAGCTTTCTAAAGAATGCCATAGTGAAGAAAATAAGTAAAACTAAAAGACCTGTCCCTAAGTCTGGTTCTAGAACAATTAAGAGTGTTGGAATAAAAGCAATAATAAATGGGACGATCAATTCCTTAATCCCCATCTCCTGATCTGGAGAATGCTTTCTAAACCATCTTGCTAAAACAAAGATTACTGAAAGCTTCATTAACTCTGAGGGCTGAATTCGAACAGGCCCTAGTAGAAGCCAACGACGCGCCCCCATTCCCTTATGACCTAAGAACAGAACTAGAACGAGTAAGAAAACGTTAAAGGCGTAAACAAACCACGCGAATCGAAAGTAGTTCTTCGGTTGAACAAAACTTATTCCAAAGCCAACTGCAAGAGAAAGTGCATACCAACCAAGTTGAACCTTATAAAGATTCGCATGATGAAAGCTCGCAGATGTGTGCGTGGCGGAATAGAGATTTATAATTCCAAAAATAAATATAACAAGAGAGAGACCAAAAAATGAAAAGTCATATCTCTTTAATAATTCTTTTATATTTTGAAAGTCCATTTATCCTTCTTCTTCATCTTGATTTTGTTCTTGTAGTTTCTTTCTACGTTGTTGGATTTTTTGCCAGTAGGC
>NZ_AUNJ01000436.1 GCF_000447775.1 Bacteriovorax sp. DB6_IX | reverse complement strand
GCTGATGTACCAAAATCAATATCATCAATCATTTCAGCTTGAACTTTTTCCGTCTTAGTACTCGATTTCGTACTTGGCTTCTGGTTTGGCAATTGCCCTAAAAGAGCGACAGCTTCTTCAAATTCACTCTTGAGAGAGTTTCCTTTACTAAAATGCGTATTTGCAATAAATTCCTTATTTACTCTGGCTTCAATCGACGCCGCATCAACAT
>NZ_AUNJ01000435.1 GCF_000447775.1 Bacteriovorax sp. DB6_IX | reverse complement strand
TAACCTCATTAAGATATTGACCAGAGAAGGTTTTTACATTTTGCTGGTAATCAAAATAGAGTCCAAGAAAGACGATCATAACCAAGAAGAAGGCCAAAAGAGAAACAAAGAGAATAGTGTCCCTATAAAGCACCTTACCTAGACTGTAACTGCGTCCAGTTTTCCCTCTTATTTTATCTATTAGATCAATCATCTGATCTAATTTATCATTAGTTAGTTGTCTGTAAGAATTTAAACTATGAAGAAATATTAAAAGACTATTATTTTTTAGAACTTGTTCTCAGATTTTTTACCGGACTTATTTAGAGATAAGAAAAACAGTGACTTAAACCCTAGGCGAGAGACACGAGAATTGCCCACAAAGCTTGCAAAATGGGACTTTAAAGGTATATGGCCACTCCAAAAGCAGTACCCTCTTTGTAGAAATCACCACGATTACTACCGCGATAAAAATAAGACTCCTTACGATTTTCAATATAGAGGCGAAGAAAGAATAACTCCAAAAAGGCCCCATAGGAAGAGCTCTCTCCATGAAGCTTAACTCCAGAAACTTCCTCTTCGCTAAGTTTTTCAAAGGAGCCTGACACTCCTAAAAAACTTAGCAAATAGATATCCCCATCAAAGCCAAAGAATTGTGACTCAAAGTGACCATAGTCTTTTTCGCGGGTCTGCTTGACTCCGTAGAGTAGATTGATATGAGTTGATTGTTGAGAAGTTCCAAAGAGGCGTAGAGAGATATTATATTTCTCAAATTCTGGCCCATATGAAGTGTGATCTCTTTCCCACTCAAAACCTAAGACTGTAAGGTAGAATTTGGCATTATAGACACTAGCACTCTTATCTACTTCAACTCCCCCAATAGTTGGAGAAAAGCTATGTTGGGAATAATCTAAAACAGCTTCAAAGAGATTAGAATCTGTATTGAGGGCCAGCCACTGATCCATCAAAGCGATACGTTGCTTGGTAGCTAACCACTCTCCTAAGCTCCAGCGAGACAGTCTCTTTTGCTCCTGCTTCTTAATAATAACCTGATAGACACCTTCAATGGCCATGGCCTTAAAACTGATATTGAAACTAAGAATAAAAGTGAAAATGAAGATTATCGTTCTAAAAGTCACAGAAGCCTCGTGTTTTGGGCAGATTTTCTTATCCCAAGATATTATCTCAAAACTTATTATTTAGCGTAAGTGACGAATAATATTCCGTTTTTATAAGAAAAATCTTTAAGTTATGAGAATTGAAGCATAATGGGCGAATGAAAATCTCGAACACATTACCGACTTTTACAACACTTCAGCTACAATCAGATATTAAGACAGGTGAGAAAAAGCCCCTGGCCTTACAAATAGCCTCAAAACTCGACGAAACAGGTCAAAGCAAATATAGCTCAGAGAAGTGGAAATACTCACCTAGTTCAAGTCACTATCGCAATACCTTTGTTGAGAATCAGACCCAGAACTATTTAAAGAAGCTCAATCAGCTCTAACATTTTCTGACATTGATTCTGTCATTTCACACTTTGAGGACGAACTCCTCGACATCCTTCATATTTTCAAACACTTAGAATGTGTTCTCTCCATCTCTTCTCATGGTGTAATAGTTACACCGGCCCTACTCCTTTGATTTCTTACATGGGAGGATGCCAAAAACTTACAGCAGAAGACACATGAGTTTTTATTGGAGAGAATGTGAAATCAAAATTATTAGTACTTGGAGTTGTTGCGCTATCGGTCCTACCTACTCAGGCCGTAGAGAAAGTTGTTTATGGAGTAGATAATAGATTTGAATTATCAAGATCACCTTATGCTAATCTCAAAAATTCAGTGGCCGGAATGCTTAGCAAGTATGACATTAAAGAAGTTAAGGCCGAAGATGGTGAAGTTCAATCATATGAAGTTAAATACTTTGGAGACCTCACAACTTATCAAGGTCGTAAGACTTGTGATGATATGAGATTTAGAGAGCAATCAACAGCTGCATCTTGTACAGGGTTCTTAGTGGGAGAAGATCTTCTCGTTACGGCCGGACACTGTATGCTTAGATATGGACAAAAAGTACAGAATCAAAAGACATATTCATGTATGACGAATAACTGGGTTTTTGGTTACGATCAAAACTCTGAAAAAGATGGGAAGCTAAATTTTGGAAAAGACGATGTTTACTCTTGTGCCACAGTTATTGCCGGTGAGTACAACCAAGTAAGAGACTATGCTGTTATTAAGCTTAATAAGAAAACAGTTAATAAGACTCCTGTAAAACTAAACTCTGATGCTGATAATTATAAGAATAAAGAAGATATCTTTGTTGTTGGACACCCAACGGGGCTACCAATCAAAATCGCTGCCGGAGCACAGGTTGTTAAAGATCAAGACTCATCTCGTTTCTTAACGAATCTTGATACATTCGCAGGAAACTCAGGATCTCCAATCTTTAACTTCTATGGTGAGGTTATCGGTATTCTTGTAAGTGGAGAAACAGATTACTTCTACGATACAAAGAGAGCTTGCTACTCAGTGAATGTTTGTACAGGATTTGGAGAAAACTGTAATTCAAGTATTTCAGCAAAGGCCAGAGGTGAAACAGGAACTAAGATCTCTCTTGTTGAAGAAGCTCTTAAGCTCTACAACGAAGGGAAATTAACTGCTGCCAAGAGTGAGTTCTCGCAGGCCTATTCAGAGACTTATGAAGAAGAAATGGAAGAGGAAGACGAAATCGAAGAAGTCATTGAAGAATTTCTTGAGCTAGACGAGCTTATCATTTCACTCAATCTCTAATAAAAATACTTTCTAATATATAAGGCCCAGATATTCTGGGCCTTTTTTATTGATAGTTTTTAAGATCATTCATGCACTTTTCACCAAACATTAACTCAGAGCCAGAACTAAAATACTTTTGTATGAAATCAACCATACTGGCGGCCCCCTCGTTCTTCCAATACATCACGCAATCCTCATTTGAACAATGAGCACCATGTTCTGAATCATGATGGGGCTCAACCTGAGTGACCCCATTATTAACAAGTCCAATAGCATGACCAATTTCGTGCACAAGCGTCGACTGTTCAGAGAACTTTGCAATATTATCATCACGCTTTCTTCCCATGTCTTCTACCACATCTTTAAAAATAGCAATGATCTCAGTTCCTGTAATATTAAGTCCTATGACAGATTCTTTAACTGTTCCCTCACTCTTGTAATGCCCCTTGAGAAAGAGAACCTTGAAAACACCTGTTGTGGCATCTCTTTGTGTAAAACTCGCTTTATTTGCGAGCTCGAGAATCTCATCCGCAGTCCAACTCTCTTTTTCTTGTAATTGAAGCATCTCCATATCATCTAATTCTTTAGGGACAACCAACTCAACTTCCATCTCTCTCGCATCATAGATTCCCTTGAGATTTGATTCTAGGAATGTCCAATAGTGACGATTCCTAAAGTTCTTATCTGTATAAGGCTCCGCCCCTGGTTCATACTTAACTTCTACAATCACTTTTTTTACGGACTTGAGGTAATGATTGAGGTTCTCAGTTGATTGAGTTGTCACCCTCTGAGTATGTTCAAGGATATCAGATTCATCATGACCACATGAAATAAGAAGCTGAATGAGAATTAAAGATAAGAGTATATTAGTTAACTTTTTCATCAGTGATTTATCGGAATTTACCAGTCATAAGTTTATTAACCACCTAATTAACTCGGACTATATTCCCTTTCCAAATAGTTGAGGGTAATGAGATGATTTAATGTCCGGGGAGGGATAATGAGTAAGAAGGATTTATTAAGAGAGATTTTCTCAAAGAAGATGAGCATCTGCTTTCTTCTAGGTTTTTCAAGTGGATTACCACTTCTAGTTACAATTACACTTATTCAGGCATGGCTTAAAGAAGAAAATATCGATCTCACAAATATTGGGCTTATCACCCTAGTCCAATTACCCTACACGTGGAAATTTGTCTGGTCTCCAATTTTTGATAGATTCAAGCTCCCTATTCTAGGAAGACGTCGAGGTTGGATGCTGGCCTCACAAGTTATTCTCATTCTCTGTATCACGGCCCTAGGCTTCACAAACCCAGTGGTTGATATTTGGCCTACGATCTTTATCTCGGTATTGATTGCCTTCTTTAGTGCTTCTCAGGATATCGTTGTAGATGCTCACAGAAGAGAATATCTTGAAGATGAAGAGCTTGGTCTTGGTTCAACCATGTATATCTATGGTTATAGAATTGCGATGCTGGTCTCTGGTGGTGGTGCACTTATGATGTCTGACCATATGTCATGGCGTATGGTCTTCTTTATCATTTCTCTCTTTATGATCCCAGGAATACTGACGACTCTTTGGGCGCCAGAGCCAGAGGTACAAGGCGAGCCACCTAAAACTCTAAAAGATAGTATTGTCGATCCCTTTGTCGAATTCCTAAAAAGGGATAGTGCAATCCTTATACTAGGATTTGTTCTCCTCTACAAAGTTGGTGATACAATGGCGAGTGCTTTAACAACGGCCTTCTATCTGGATCTTGGCTTTACGAAAACTCATATCGGTGCCATCACAAAAGTTTGGGGACTTGCGGCCACTCTACTTGGTGCTTTTGTAGGGGGCTCAGTCATCTATAAAATGGGAATTCGAAAATCTCTTTGGATCTTTGGAATCTTACAAGCCGTTTCAACTGCCGGCTTCGCCCTATTGGCCAATATCGGATTTAGTATTCCCCTACTGACAGGAGTTATTGCTTTTGAAAATATATCTGGAGGAATGGGAACTGCTGCATATGCTGCCTATATGGCCTCACAGACCAATAAGAAGTTCACGGCCACTCAATATGCTCTACTTTCGGCACTAATGAGTGTTCCCAGAAGCTTACTCTCCGCTCCAACAGGTTATATGGCAAAACATATGGGATGGACAAGTTTCTTTGTCTTCTGCACATTAATCGCCATTCCAGGACTCTTACTTCTTTTGAAAATAGCTCCGATGGATGATCAACAGAAAATAGAAGCTGCTTAACAACTGCTCCTCAATAGTGGGGATGAAGCTCGTTCATCTCCATGAAATCATTTCTGAATTTTCAGAATTTTCTCAGCAGTTAAAGTAGTTTACTAGTAAGGTGTTGTTTTTAAATTAAAATCCTATTTAAACAACCCCATTTCTGTACAGCAGTTATTAAAAACTTCATCAAATTCGAGACCTCTTAAAGCAGGGGCCTCTTCAATAAACACCTGCTCCCCAATTTGAAACTTCATTCTAAAACAGTGAAGATAAGCACGATCAGCTTCACTTCCACCATAGGCCGTATCTCCAAGAATAGGAGCGCCAAGGCTTTTCATCACAACTCTAAGCTGATGCGTTTTTCCAGTTTTAGGATAGAGAATAAAGAGACGTCGCCCCTCTTTAAATGAATAGGATTTAAATTGTGTTATAGAAGGGTTTGTTAAGTTGCGACTAAGTTTCCATGTTCCACGACGAGACTTTTCAAGGTCTCCCTTAACACTTCCCTGCTTCTTCTTCGGCTTCACATCACTTAGAGCGAGATAGGTCTTCTCAACTTTTCTTTGATCAAATTGGTCGCAGATCTCATGGGCCACATCTTTAGACCTTGCAAAGAGAAGAAGTCCCGAGGTTATTTTATCAAGCCTATGAACTGGATAAATCTCTCCCCCTACGGCCTCTCTAACAGCATCAACTAAACCACTTCCATGAAACTCCACATCTTCATACTTATTAATACAGATATAGTCCTCATGAACTTTCACAAGATCAAACATCACTCACCTACTTAATAAGTTTTTGTGAGCTTAAACAAGCGGCACTAAGTTTATAGAGTAACCTCATTCCAACATTGGCATCCCACTCATCTGACTTATCCTTGGCCGGACAAACTTCCACCAGATCAAAACCAATAATCACACGACCGGATTTTACAACCTCGTGAAGGATATAGAGAACTTCCATATAATCAAGTCCACCAGGAACCGGTGTTCCAGTATGTGGGCAAAATTTAGGATCGAGCCCATCGATATCAAAGGAGATATAGACCTTCTTTGGAAGAGTACTGACAATTTTCTTTGCTAAAGTTGAGAACTTCACTCCTTCTAATTTCTTTCTCTGCATATCAAGATCATAGAAGACAGAGAATTTCTTATTCTTCTTAGTGAACTCAAACTCTTCATCGCAGAAATCACGAATCCCCACTTGAGTAATTTTCTTAACTTCAGCAATATCTTGGGCAACATTTCTCATAATTGAGGCATGTGAATGTTGAAACCCCATATAGGCATCACGTGTGTCTGAGTGAGCATCAAAGTGAAGAATTCCAAAGCTCTTATGGTGTTTAGCATAGGCCTTTATGGCACCATAAGGAATTGAGTGATCTCCCCCAACCAAAACAGGAATCTTACCCTGATCAAGTAGATCCAGACACATTTTCTCAACACCGGAATTCAATTTATCACTGGCCGCATTGACAGAGGCCAAGGTCTTTTGAAGAACTTTACTAGTTGCTAGCTTTTCTTCAGGAGCATCAATAATCTTCTCAGCACTAGGACGAGTTTTCTTGTTGAGACCTTGAATCCACTTCTTTTGAGGCTGCATATAGAGACCACAGAGATAGGCATCCCCATATTCAAGATCAAAATAATCAATCTGCTCACTGGCCTTTAAAATGGCCTTAGCTCCAGCACTTGTTCCCGCCTGATAAGATGTCGTAACATCCCATGGTATTGGCAAGTACACCATCTTAGATTCACTCTCAGAAAAAGGAAGCCCAAAAATTCCACAAGAACTTGATGCTTTGACATTAGGATCAAAATCACTACTTTTCATAGTCTACCCCTAAAAAAAGAGGGCCTCTCTGGGCCCTCAATATAAGATATATTACTGTGCTTTATTTTACCGTTGCCACAAAGAGGTTGCCAGCTTTTTTTACAACACTCTCACAATCAGCAGAGAGGTTTGTCACATAGACAAGCTTATTCTGCTGCTTATACTTTTCAACGATGCCATTAATGACCTCAATACTCGAATGATCACATACTCTTGATCTTTCAAAATTGATATAGATCTCACTAGGATCATCTTTTGGATTGAAGAGATCTTTAAAACTTTCAACGGAACCAAAGAATAGAGGCCCATCAAGCTCATAGTGCTTCGCACCTTTTTCATCAATATATGTGCTCGACTTAATTCTCTCAGACTTCTTCCATGCAAAAACAAGAGAAGAAACAACAACACCACAACCAACTGCGATAGCAAGATCTGTAAAAACAGTGACTGTTGAAACGAGAATGATCACAAAGGCATCAGACTTAGGAATCTTATTAAGAACCTTGAAACTAGACCACTCAAAAGTTCCAAGAACAACCATGAACATAACACCAACAAGGGCCGCAAGAGGAATCATCTCAATAAGGGCCGAACCTGCGACAATGAAGAAGAGAAGAAATAGCGCTGCACTGATTCCAGAAGCTCTTCCGCGTCCACCAGAATTTACGTTAATCATACTCTGACCAATCATAGCACAACCACCCATACCACCGAAGAATCCAGTGACAAGATTGGCAAGTCCCTGTCCAAAGCACTCTTGATTTGCTCTCCCGCGTGTTTCAGTCACTTCATCAACAAGTTGAAGAGTCATAAGAGATTCAATTAAACCAATGGCCGCAAGAATCACAGAATATGGAAAGATAATATGGAGTGTTTCCATTGAAAATGGCACCTGTGGGATATGGAATGTTGGCAGTCCACCAGCAACTGAGGCCATATCAATAACAAGTCGAGTATTAAGATTAAAGAATTGAACTAATCCCGTCACAACGAGAATTGCTGCCAATGAAGAAGGTATTGCCTTTGTTAATTTTGGCAAGAAATGAATAATGGCCATTGTTAGAGCAACAAGGGCAAGCATAATATACATCGCCTCACCTTGAAGCCACTGAAGATTACCATTGGCATCGGCCATCTTAAATTGCCCAAGTTGTGCCAAGAAAATAATAATGGCCAGACCATTAACAAAACCAAGCATAACAGGATGTGGAATAATTCTGACAAATTTTCCAAGCTTAAAAGCTCCGGCCAACATCTGAATAATCCCCTGAAGAACTACGGCCGCAAAGAGATACTCAACACCATGTTCGGCAACAAGAGACACCATAACAACCGCAAGGGCACCAGTCGCACCAGAGATCATTCCAGGGCGTCCACCAAAAATAGATGTGATAAGACCGACTAAGAATGCTGCATAAAGACCAACAAGTGGATCAACACCAGCAACAAAAGCAAATGCAATGGCCTCAGGAACGAGTGCCAAGGCCACAGTTAGGCCTGAGAGCAAATCATTCTTAAGATTTGCACGAGTTTTTCTAATCAATTCAAACATGATCGAGATTCCCTTTTTAAATAATATATCCTAATAGAAATAAAGGGATTCTAATCATATTGCAAATTAAATTCGGGAATATGCGCAAATTACATTCAGGCCAAATAAATAAAATCGGGCCTAGAAGATTTTTGCAACCTTCTCAAGACATGC
>NZ_AUNJ01000434.1 GCF_000447775.1 Bacteriovorax sp. DB6_IX | reverse complement strand
TTTAAGTCTTCCTAGGAAATATTGTCTATCAACTTCTTTTCTTTGATTAGTTTTTAAACCCATTAGAATTTCAATCTCTCTAAACTGAACGCTCTGGAAACCTGAGGCCGGAACAAGAAGATCTCTGAACTCTAGAAAGTCCATCGGAGTCATTGACTCCATAACATCGAGTTGATCAATGAGTACGCCTTGAATTTTTTTTATTCTTTCTAAACGATGAACCACCGTCGAGAGCTGAGACTCTTCAACTTTAGAGTTATCAAAAATTTCTCGAACAGAATGTAGCTCGTGGAGAATTTGTTTAAACCACAATTCGTATACTTGGTGCACAATGATAAACAAAGTTTCATCATGAGCTTCATTTCCGATTTTTTTCGATTTAGGGTTTTGAGAATCCAACAGCTTATCAAGCTCAAGGTATTCCCCATAGTAGACAGGCTCATTTATATTATGCATATTGTACCCCTCAGATACACAAAATAAGGTTATAAAATGACTATTGATAAGCAACAAAAGTACCAGAAATCTCTCATGATTGTCATCTTTACTGTCTTCTCACTGATAGCTGTAGGTGGACTAGTAAGAAGTACTGGCTCAGGTATGGGTTGTCCTGATTGGCCGAAGTGCTTTGGACAGTTTATCCCTCCGACTGACATTTCTCAGTTACCGGTTGATTACAAAGAACAATTTGCTGTTTCGGGTAGGGTGATTGCAGACTTTTCTCCAGTAAAAACGTGGATTGAATATATCAATAGATTATTTGGTGTTTGGACGGGGATTGCTGTTTTGATCCTCAGTTATTTCTCATTTGCTTATAAATCTGAAAAACCAAGAATTTTTTGGGGCAGTCAGTTGGCATTATTTCTTGTCATTTTAAATGGTTGGCTAGGTTCGAAAGTTGTTGCGACCCATTTAGAGCCAGGAGTAATAACGGCTCATATGATTTTAGCAATACTCTTAATTTTTGTTCTTCAGCACTTAAAGCATATTTCTATTAAGCTCGAGAGAATTAAGACAGTAGATAGTCTTAAGAAGTATAAGAGTATCTTGTGGGTGATGCTGATCTTAACCTTTATTCAAGTTATTTTAGGTACACAGGTCAGAGAACAAATCGATCATATTACAAATCTAGAACCGAATTTAGCTAAATCAAATTGGGTAGATAGATTAGATTATGTTTTCTATATCCACAGAACTTTTTCGGCCGTAATTTTAATCGGAGTGGTTAGCCTACTTAAGAAATTAATGCAGGATTATAAGGACACGTTAGTTGTTCAAAAACTTTGTATATCAATAGCGCTTGTTTTGATAGGTGAAATTGCCGGGGGTGCTATTCTTGCATATTTCTCATTTCCAGCGATCGTTCAGCCGATACATTTGCTACTTTCTGTATTTTTAATGAGTTATATGTATGAACTGATTGTAGTTCTTTCAAAAGCTCAGCCTGAATCCCTATAGTATTGGACGTTTTATAGTCCCAAAGGTATAAGGCGATAAACTAAAATGGAACTAACGTAGTGTTGAGAACAGCGGCAGCGATAAATATCGTTCTAACATTCATATTAATTGTCTTAGGAGCAATCGTTCAGTCAGATTCACTTGGACTAGAGTGTCTAAGTTGGCCCATTTGCTATGATACAAAGCAAACAGTCGTTCTAACGAGCTACTCGATGCTCCATCGTATAGTTGCCTTTTTGGTTGTTCTTATCAATATATTCTTATTAATCAAAACTCCTAAAGAAGATATAGCTCAACGAAAATACCTGAGATTTGGTCTGATTATTCTTATTGTTCAGTCAATCCTTGGTGCCCTTAATGTTGTTTATAATTTCCCTACGATTATGTCAGTTTTCCACCTCTTCTTAAGTGTGGCCTATATTATCGCTTTTGCTCACTTTCTCTTTCCAGATGAAGGATATGAAAAGTTTGAAGCTAGCCTCTACAAGAGCAAGGGAAAAGATTTTGTTAATATTTTAATCCTCATGGGAGTAGGTCAATTTTTCCTTGGGGGAATTTTAAAGAATACTGTTGCAAGGCCACTATGCCATGCTGGACAGGGGATTAAGCTTCTTTGTGAGAATGCGGCTGGAGAGTTGTCTTATTGGCCTGTAACACTAGCTGGAAAGCTTCAAGCCCTACATTATTATAATGGGATCGCAATTGCTGTGGTTTTTATTACTATGGCAATCTATTGTTTTTCAATGTTGCGATACGCTTTTGAATTTAAAAATAAAAGACTAGCAGGTCTTCTCTTGACCATCATTCTTCTAGGAGCTAATCATTGGATTGGTATTCATAGAATGCTTGCTATCGAAGCTTCGAAGATACCAAGTATACTTCATATGATTTATGCGATCTTGATTCTCATTACTTTATTTGCGTTGAGATTTTGGTTCAAAAAAACTGAACTTGCTACATTTGGAGTTGAGAAACCAACCGTTTTAGGGGATATGTTTGAATTAACGAAACCAAGACTTGGTCTTCTCGTTATTGCAACAATTGTTTCTGGTATTCTTCTCACTGGTAAATTTATTGATTTCTTCTATCTGTCTTTCGCATTATTTCTTTCAGCTTTAGTTGTTGCTTCTGCGACAACACTAAATTGTTGGATGGAAAAGGAAGTTGATGCGAAAATGGAGAGAACAAAGGATCGAGCGCTTCCATCTGGAAGGCTAAGTCCGACAATTGCCCTTATTCAAGGTCTTGTTCTCATAGGTGTTTCGATTCCACTACTTGTTGTCTATGTCAATGTTGATACGGCAATTCTAGGTTTTGTGGCCTTTGCACTTTATCTATTTGCCTACACACCAATGAAGAGGAAAAGCCCATTAGCTCTTTATGTTGGAGCGATTCCTGGTGCAATTCCACCGGTAATGGGAAGAACAATTGTAGTTGGTCATATCGATACTTTTGGTTGGATTCTTTTTGCTGTTCTCTTTATTTGGCAACTTCCGCATTTCATGGCCATCTCTATTTATCACAATGATGATTATATGACTGGTGGCATCAAAGTTTACTCTCATGTTTTAAGCGAAAAAGTTTTAAAAATATTAATACTACTTTTGACAATTGTTTTGGCAGCAGTATCGGTACTACCGTACTTCTATCAACTATCGTCATTTAGCTATTTGATTGCCTCAAGCGTGTTGGGGATTGCCTTTACGCTTCAGAGTGTAATGGGATTCTTCACAAAATCTGAAGAAAAATACATTGCTTGGGCGCGTCAATATTTTTGGGGTTCAATTATCTACCTGCCTTTACTCATGGCGGCAATGATTTTCCTTAGCTAAATCGTAGTAAATGTATTAAAAAGAAGTTAAAATTTTAAACTGTAACTAATTGCATAAATACAAGATTTCAATAGAAGGGAAGGTTCTAATGGGATTTATTACACCATTTTTATCTGCTTCAGTTGCTCAAGCAGCTGATAAGCAACTAGGTTTTTGGGGAAGGCTTTGGAATATGATGAAGCCACCTGAGGACATTTCTGTTCATGGTAACCTAATTGACTGGTTATTCGGGTACACAACTTACATGAACATCTTTTTCTTTGTTCTCGTTTGTGTCGGGCTATTTGGTTTTTCTTGGGCTTATAGAGCATCAAGACACCCAAAGGCTTATTACACTTATGGGAATAAAAAGATTCACGTTATCGTGGCAACTATTATTGGTCTATCAGTATTCATTGGTATTGATATGAACATTACTAGAATGTCTAACGATGACTTTGTTGGCGTTTTCACAAATTGGCCAACAGAGAAGGACAAACCTGTCCGTATTCAGGCGCTTGGTCAGCAATGGGCATGGCACTTTAGATACGCTGGTAAGGATGGTCTTTTCAACACTGAGGATGATGTTGTTCAATTAAATGATCTACGTCTTCCAATTGACAGAAAAGTAATCATTCAAGTTCTTTCAAAAGATGTTATCCATTCACTTTACTTTCCAAATGCGAGAAGAAAAGTTGATGCGATTCCAGGACGTCTAACAAGACTATGGTTCCAACCAACTAAGGCTGGTAACTGGGATATCGCTTGTGCAGAGATGTGTGGAACTTACCACTACAGAATGAAAGCACACCTAACAACTTATTCTCCAGAGGACTATGCAGCTTGGCTTTCAGAAGCTCAAGCAAAGGCCCTTGAGGAGAATGACATTGAAAACCCTGAGTTATTCTGGGGTTGGAAATGGCAATGGTAATTAAGAAGTAATTTAGGAGAATATACAATGGCGTTTTTTGAACAGCACATTCATTCAGAGCCAAAAACTTTTTTATCGAAGTATATCTTTTCTTACGATCACAAAGTTATTGGTAAGCAATTTCTATGGTACGGAATTCTTTTTCTAGGTATCGGTGGAATTATGGCACTAATGATTCGTTGGACTCTTGCTTTTCCAGGGCAAGCATTCCCAATCATTGGTAACTTCCTTTTCCCTGAAACTGGTGGAGTAGTTCCTCCTGATACGTACGCGATGCTATTTACTATGCACGGTACGATTATGATTTTCTATGCAATCACACCGATTTTAATTGGGGCATTTGGAAACTTCCTCATTCCTCTTCAGATTGGTGCGAGAGATATGGTTTTCCCTTTACTTAATATGCTTTCTTTTTGGTTAGCATTTGTGTCAGGGGTTATCCTTCTTGCTTCATTATTTACTCCTCTTGGGGCCGCTGCTGGTGGTTGGACTTCATACCCAACGCTATCAACTCTAATTGGATCTCCAGGGGCAGGGCAAACTCTTTGGACGCTTGCACTTTTCATTTTAGGTATCTCTTCAACAATGGGTGCTGTTAACTACATCACAACTATCATTGTTCTAAGAGCACCGGGAATGGGATACTTTGACATGCCTCTTTCTGTTTGGGGTCTAGGTCTAACAGCTATTCTAAATGCAATCTTCCTTCCAGTTCTTGGGGCAGGTCTTCTACTTCTGATTTTTGACAGAGTTTTTGGAACGACTTTCTTCCTTGCTGGAGCAGCTGCAACTTCTGGTACAGGTGACCCAATTTTATTCCAACACGTTTTTTGGATTTTTGGACACCCTGAAGTTTATATCCTTATTCTTCCTGCTTGGGGGATTGTATCTGACTTACTTTCTTTCTTTGCTAGAAAACCTGCATTTGGTGCGAAAGCGACAGCTCTTGCTATGACATCTATTACAATTCTTTCAACAGTTGTATATGGTCACCACATGTATACGACTCAAATGAGTCCACTACTTACACAATCATTTATGACTCTAACGATGACAATTTCTATCCCATCAGCGATTTTCTTCGCTAACTGGTTAGGAACAATTTGGAAGGGGTCGATTAAATTTCCAACTCCAATGATTTTCTCTCTGGGTGTTGTATTCGTATTCGGTCTTGGTGGACTAACAGGTCTTTACCTTGCAACTGTAACGACTGACCTCTACCTACACGATACATACTTTGTTGTTGGGCACTTCCACTACACGATGGCAGCTTCTGTTCTTCTTGGTGGTTATGCAGCAGTTTATTTCTGGATGCCAAAAATGTTCGGAAAAATGCTAAACGAGACTCTAGGACATATCCACTTCTGGTTAACTTTCTTAGGTCTTAATGGTGTTTTCATGGGAATGATGATCGTAGGTTATGCAGGTATGCACAGACGTATCTATAACCCATTCGTATATGAGTTCCTTGAAAGACTAATTCCAATGAACACTTTTGTAACTTACTCAGCACTTCTTATGGGTGTTGCTCAATTCTTCTTCGTGATCAACTTTGTATACACAATTTTCTTCAAGAAAGAGAAAGCATCTGACAACCCTTGGGAAGTTGGAACTCTTGAGTGGACAATTCCTTCACCAGCTCCAGTTTACAACTTTAAGGAAATTCCTGTTGTAAAATGTGGACCACACGAATTTGGAAACCCAAATTTAACTGGTGATAGAGACTTCCAATACCAAACGGAAGAATTAGTTTAAGGTAAATTAGATTTTTAAGTTATGAATAAAGCATTAGAAGCAAATCAAATACAAGGTAAGCAAGCAGTACATGCCGTCGGTATGACGGTACTGCTTGTTTCTTTTGCTATGCTCTTTGCGACTCTCTTGTTGGGCTACATTGTCTTCAGGCTAACGACTGATACATGGCCACCACAGGGTCTTGCTAGAATCCCTTTAACTCTTCCAACAATTAGTACCCTAATTATTGGAGTGAGCTCGGTTTTCTTTATGAATTTCGAAAAGGCTTTTATGACAAACCAATTGGGGAAAATGAGAGCATTCTTTGGTTTAACTATGGGCCTCGGTCTTGGTTTTATGCTTGTTCAACTTGAATTATGGAATTCGATGAAAGAGATGGGACTATGGGTCTCAGGTGGAGCTTATCCATCATTATTTTATTCTCTAACTTGGATTCACGCCGCCCATATCGTTATGGCCCTTGTCTCACTTCTGTTTCTCGTACCTAGACTATTTGAAGGGTATGATATGGACAGAATTACTTGGGTTCAAAATGTTGGAAAGTTTTGGCACTTTCTTGGGTTGGTATGGTTTGTAATGTATATCGTAATGTTTGTTTATTAATAGAGGATAACTATGAAAAGAACGTGGCTAACTTTAACATCGATCTTTGTTCTATTAAGTTTTGTTTCTTGTTCTGAGAACCACTTTAGAGAAGACAAGGTTTTCGCTGGTGGACTTTATGTTAAGAAAGTAGATCTTAATAAGGGAAAACAGATTTACACTGAATTCTGTATGCCATGTCACGGTGTAGATGGTGACGGTAAAGGTGTAGCAGCTAAAGCAATGAAAGTACCACCAAGAGATTTTACTGCTGGTGTATTTAAATTTGGTGAAGTTGTAGCTGGTGAACTACCACATGATAAGCATCTTTATAAAATTTTAGAAAAAGGTCTACATGGAACAGCGATGCTTCCATGGGATTTAACTGAACAACAAATGTATCAAGTTGTTCAATATATCAAAACTTTTGCTCCTCAAGTTTGGGAAGGAAAAGATAAGAAATTAGGTGAGCAAATTGTTGTGTCTAAAAACCCTTACGGGCCGGCACACAAGCAAGCTGCTATTGAAGCTGGTAAGAAAGTTTACCACGGTGAAGCTGCATGTTGGTCATGTCATAAGGCATATGTTCCAAAAGCTGAACTTGCTAAGCTTGCAGATATGAGTGTTTCAGATATCACTGATGATGCTTATCAAATAAAGCTACAAGAAACAGAGTGGGGATTTAAAAACATTCCGCCTGATTTTACATGGCACTCTGTAAGATCTGCTGAAACTGTAGAAGAGCTATTTGTAAGACTTTCTGCAGGTGTTGGTGGAACTGCTATGCCAAGCTGGAAAGGGACAATTACAGATGAACAAATCTGGGCTCTTTCTCACTATGTTAAATACCTAATGGATTTAAAAGATACTCCTGAAAGAAAAGCTTTCATGAAAGGTCTTAAATAATTTATTGAGGAAAATATGGCAGCTGTAGGAATCAGAAGATCAAATACATTCATCGAGAAACTTGTGACAAACAAGTTCTTCTGGATCGTATTTATGATTTTTACATTCTCTTATCCGATCATTAGATCAGTTAATAGAGAGCTGCCACCGCCACTTCCTGTGCTAAAGAAGCTTCCAGAGTTTTCTTTAGTAAATGGTTTTAATAAGCCATATGGTTCAAATGACCTAAAAGGAAGAGCGTATATTGCTAACTTTATCTTTACGACTTGTCCGTCTTCTTGCCTAAGGTTAACTAAGGAAATGGAAAAGATTCAAAAGAGAATTAGAGGTTTAGGGCAAAAAGTTGCTCTAGTTTCGTTCACTGTTGATCCCATTACAGATAAACCTGAGGTACTATATAAGTACGCTAGAAAAAGAAGGGCCAATCCACATATTTGGACTTTCTTAACTGGTGAAAAAGAAGCGATGAAAAAAGTCGTTATCGATGGCTTCGAAGTTCCAATGGGTGAAAGAGAAGAGTCGGAGATGTTGTTAGAGGGTGAGACAATCACAATGTTTGATATTGCTCACACCGAAAAGTTTGCTCTTGTTGATTATGATGGAAATATCAGAGGTTATTATGATTCTACAAAAGATGGAATCAACCAACTTATGATCGACATCGGTTTATTAATGAATAGAAAAGAATTTGCGAGAAACTAATCGCTTAGAGAGATAAGGAGAGTCAGATGTCAGATACTGCTCATCACAGTCATAAAAAACTTTACTGGGGTATATTTTTTGCTCTTGCTGTTTTAACAGGTCTTGAACTTTTAATTCCAGGTCTAGAAGGTGTAAGCTATGCAATTAAAGCAAGTTCACTTATTGGGCTAGCACTTGGTAAGGCCTTTCTAGTTGCATACTTTTATATGCACCTAAATGAAGAAAAAGGTTGGCTAAAATTTATTGCAGCTATTCCTTGTTCTGCAGGTGTTTATGCTGCTGTTGTTATTCTAGAATCAATGTTTAGATAAGAAACATATCCAGGGAGAGGAATATGTCGAACAATACGAATACACAAACTAATACGCAAACGACTACAATTTCAGAAAATGTTGCTCCTATTAAAGGGGGACAGCCACAATTTAAAACTTGGTGGATCATTGTAGGACTTATTTTTGCATTATTCCTATTAAAATCTTTTATCTATATCAAAGATAAGAAAAGACATGGAAAATAAAAAAAGCGGGTTTCATAACCCGCTTTTTTTTATTCAATATACTCAATACTTATAATCTTATCTTTTTCTTTTATCTTATCCAATAATTCCAATCCATCTACAACCTGTGCAAAGACAGTGTATTTTTCATCTAAATGAGGAAGTGTTGCTAAAGAAATATAGAACTGCGAATCAGCACTATCTACATCTGTTTTCTTGCGGGCCATGGCAATAGTCCCTCTTATATGTTGTAGTTTATTAAATTCCGCTTTGAGTAGTTGG
>NZ_AUNJ01000433.1 GCF_000447775.1 Bacteriovorax sp. DB6_IX | reverse complement strand
AAAGAAATTATAAAGATATTTCAGAGAGATAATCTTAATAATCAAAAGGCCCTCTAAATAGAGGGCTTTTTTGAATCTCTAAAACCGTTTCCTCTTGTGAGGCCTTCTATGTTACCTCTATCAAAAATCCAACCTTGTCTTTTAGAAGATCTAAGTGAAACTGAAATTGTAAAATGCCTAAAAGATTTAAGTGATGGCTTTACG
>NZ_AUNJ01000432.1 GCF_000447775.1 Bacteriovorax sp. DB6_IX | reverse complement strand
AGTCAGTTAAGACTATTATTGACGAAGGAAGAATCGAGCCAGTTCTTCTAGGAAGTAGAACAAAGATTGAAACGAAAATGAAAGATCTTGGTCTCTATGAGACTCTTAAAGATGTTGAGATCATTACACCAAGAAAAGCTGATAACTTCAAAGAGTTCTACTTAGAATATACTAAGAAGAAACAAAGAGATGGTGTTTCGGTTTATCACGCAGAAGATCTCATGGCACTTGAGAACTACTATGGTGCTATGATGGTT
>NZ_AUNJ01000431.1 GCF_000447775.1 Bacteriovorax sp. DB6_IX | reverse complement strand
CAATTTGTAAAAAGAATTCATCAAGGTGATATCTTCTCACAAGAAGTCATTAAGAAGTACTGTGACCAGGGACTTAAGAATTTCTATATCCCAAAAGAGCAGCAGAAGAACTTCACAACTTTTGTTTCAAATAAACTCGTAGAGCTTCTTAATGATCCAAAGCTTGAAGGAGATGCCAAACTCGAGGCGATGGGGAAATAGTTACGATATCGTTACGAAGGAAATTCTTAAAATTGGGTTTAACTCAGCAACAGTTCAACTTACAGAATCTATTGTTAGCAATATAATGGAAACTTTTAAGAATGAAGAGAAGGTCTCTCCACTACTTAGAAAAATCATTAACTCTAGAACCAGCTATATCTATCAGCACTCCCATATGACTGCAGTTGTTTGTAGTGAGATTCTTAAAAATCTCAAGCAAGACTCAAAAGAGCTCCACGAGAAAATGTCCTATGCAGCATTTTTTAAAGATATCTCTTTGGCCGAAAACGAAGAGCTTGCTCAAATCAATAGTTTTGAAGAGCTAGAAAATGCCAATATCTCAGAAGAACAATGGGATATGGTCTTTAACCATGCCCTAGAAGGCGCTGTGCTTATCAGGCATTATCCAGAAGCCCCTCTAGACATCGATAATATTATCAAGCACCATCACGGTAGCCCAAATGGAAAGGGCTTCTCTGTCACAGGACAAGAAAGTAAATTCGACCAACACTCTCTGATTTTTATCATTGCCGTTGAATTTGTTAATGAGCTCATGAGTTATAAAGTAAAGGGCGGAACTCCTAAGCCAGTCATAGAAGAGCTTAGAAGCAAGTATACAAACCCTGATTCTCTTCTTATCATAGATGCACTTGAAAAAACTTTGAAAAAGAGTGTAAAGAGCGATGAGTGATCAAAAAGAAATTAGCTTTAAAAATAACCCAATCTGTAAATTATTTAATATTAAATACCCTATTATTCAGGCCGGGATGGTCTGGGTGTCAGGGGCAAAGCTAGCGGCCGCAGCAAGTAATCATGGCTGTCTTGGAATTATTGGTGCAGGTTCAATGAAACCAGATCTCTTAAGACAACATTTACAAAAGGCCAAGCAATTAAGTCAAAACCCTCATGCCCTAGCAGTCAATATTCCACTTCTTTACAAGTACGTCGAAGAGCAGATTGAGGTCTCTCTGTCTGAGGGAATAAGAATATTCTTTACTTCAGCAGGCTCACCCAAGAAATACACTCAGTACTTAAAAGACAAGGGTGCGACAGTAGTGCATGTCACCTCTTCTCCAGAGCTTGCCCTAAAGTGCCAGGCCGCAGGTGTCGACGCCGTCGTCTGTGAAGGCTTCGAGGCCGGCGGGCACAATGGAAGAGATGAAATCACGACAATGTGCCTCATTCCTCAAGTTGCTGATAAACTCTCAATTCCCATCATTGCTGCCGGTGGTATTGGAGATGGAAGAACAATGGCAGCGGCCATGTGCCTTGGAAGTGATGCTGTTCAAATAGGGACACGCTTTCTTATGACACGTGAGAGCTCTGCCCATGACAACTTTAAAGAGGCCATCCTCAAGGCCCAAGGTGGAGATACTAAACTTATGATGAAGAAGTATGTCCCGGTTAGACTTCTCAAGAATAAGTTCTATGAGCAAATTGAAGAAGCAGAAAACCGCTGTGCCAGTGTAGAGGAATTGGTAACAATACTTGGCAAAGGTAGAGCAAAGGCCGGTATGTTAGATGGAGATATGGAATCTGGGGAGCTTGAAATTGGCCAAATTAGTGCCTTGATGAATGATCTTCCATCTGTTGAAGAAATGGTGAATAACCTACTTATTCAATATCAAAGAACTATTAACAAATTTTAACTAAAATTATCTCTGAGAGTAATTGAGATTTATTTAACTCTGCCCGATAATAGATGAACGGGAGATCACTTTGAATCATAGAATACTCGTTGTCGATGACACAGAAGAAATTCACGACCTCTTTACCTTCATTCTTCAGAGCATGGAGAAGCAAGTCTCGCCTAATAAGCTCGAGTCTAAGATAGATGATATCCTCGCAGGAACAGAGACCAGCGAGCAAGCTTGTGAAGGCCTAAAGTTTAAGATAGACCATGCTTTCCAAGGAGAGCAGGCCCTTAACATGATAGACAAGGCCCATCAATCCAATGAGCCCTATTCTCTTGTCTACATGGATGTCAGAATGCCCCCTGGAATCGATGGAATAGAAACCATTAAAAGGGCCCGAGAAAAGTACCCAGAACAAGAATTTGTCATTTGTACGGCATTTAATAATTATGAATGGGAAGAGCTCTTTAAGCTCTTTGGTCACAATGACAAAATCCTCTATATGTCGAAACCATTTTGTGACACATCACTTAAGCAGATGACCAATTATATTTTAACCAAAGTACAGAAAAGCTTAGAGTCTTAAGCAGTGGGAATCAAGATCTCAATTGTCGCACCCTTATTTAAGCCTTCACTATAGGCACTAATCTCGCCCCCAAGCTCTTTTATCGTATTAGCAGCATCGTGTAGGCCAAAACCACTTCCCTTATCTTTAGTTGTATAACCAAATTGGAAGAGATTATCGAGGGTCTCCTGATTCATTCCAATACCCGTATCTGTATAGCGAATCTTAATTTCACCCTCTTCATTTTCACTAATTACAATATCAACGCTCATTGGATTATTAATATCTGGACTCTGAAGAATAGACTCCTTCGCATTTAAGAGAAGGTTCACAAAGACATTGAGTAAATTGGCCTTATTTGCCTGTATTGGCCTGACGTGCTCTTGTTGATAGTGAATATTGATACGATGTCGCCCAAGGGATTCGCTTAGGAGCTGAATACTATCTTTAATGACTTCATCAATTCTCACTTCTATGAGAAAGTTTCCAACCTTGGCATACTTTTGTTGCGACTGGACCGTTTTTAACATTGTACGATTGGCCTGTGTAAGAACTTCAACCTGTTTCACGAGATCTGCATTTTCACTCTCCATTTGCTTAACGAGCTCATCATAGGCCCTAAAGACTTTCCTAGATTCATCATTGAAGGAGCACTCTTCTTTACTCGAGATATAGTCTTTGACTCGTGAGAAGTGCTTCACATTTGAGTCCACAACTAAGCGACGAATATTTTCAGCAGTATTACTTGCGAGGGTCAAAATATTTCCAATATTATGAAGAACCCCTGCTGCCATTGTTGCCATCCCGGCCATATGGGCAGACTCTAAGAGCTTGGCCTGTGCTCCTCTTAACTCCTCCGTTCTCTCTTCAACTTTCTTTTCTAGATTGGTATTGAGATCCTTAAGAAGAAGACTCTTGCTTCTAACATTGGATATGAGGTGATTAAAATAATTTCTAAGATAATTGATCTCATCTCCAGAGCGGATCTCATCTCCTAGCTCCGTACTAAATTCTTTACGGGCCTCTTTCATCTCAACTAGTAACTCTTCTAGTGGGTAGAAGAGAATATGTTTAAAAAAGAAATAACCAAGGATGAGGATAAGTATCACGACCCCATAGATGATTTTAATATAATCCATGATGATCTCATTAATATGATCACCGTACTTTGTATTATCGTAACAAACACGAAGGTAGAACCTCACAAGTCCATTTATCTTAATCGGATAGAAATACTCAACGAGGAACTCACTCTCCTTTACCCTTCTAGAAAAGAGCTCTTTCTTCCCTTCTTTAAAAAGATCAAGAATATCAACTTTTTCGGCATTACCAAATTGTGAAACGCTGACCCCCTCCCTATTAAAAACTTGAATATACTTTATCTCAGGATTCTCCTTTCTCGATTTCACAATAATTCTTTCAACCTCATCAGTGAGATCATAATCAAGAGGCTCCATCATGTAGAGGGCCAATTGCTGGGTGAACTTTGTTTGCACATCCTTAACAGAGTTAAGGGCCAATTTCTTCATTCTATTTGAATGATAGGTTGAAGTGAGAACGGTGAGAGTCATTATAAGAATAATGAGAAATCCAAGGATTTTATATCTAAGGGCCAAGTTCTTCATAAGCTAGTCGATGGTATAAACCTTATTATTAACAGGTACGATTCTTTTATTTCTAATAGTGTAGATTTGAGTTCCTCTTAGAGCACTATGGGATTTTCTAGAAAATGAAATAGGTTCCGTAAGCCCCATCGTTTCGAAATTTCTAATTGATTCAAATGATTTTAAATAGTCAAGGCCCTCATGAGTTCGAGGAGCCTTTTCTATCCCACGGGCCATCACCATCCCAGTTGCCCAAGCTGCAATATACTTAGAGGGAATTCTTCCAACTTCACCTCTTATTTTTTGGATATAATTTCTTAGCTCTCTAATGCCCTTCAAATTCCCCTGGTCTCCTTGAGGAAAGAGAGGAAGACCCATATAACCTTCACTTGCCTTGTGGACCAGTCCCATAATATTTTCATTAAAGGCCCAGTTAAGACCAATGAGCTGTGTTCTAAGATTCATTTTATTTGCGGCCTGTAAGATAGCAACTGTGGCTTTAGTTGTTTCTTGAATAATAGCAAAATCAATATTCTTTTCCTTTAAAGCTTTAATTTGCTCCATTGCCGAGTTGGCACCCAATTCAACGACGATCTCAGCGCCTAGCTCTAAATTCATTTTTTTAAGAGCGCTTTGGAATCTCTTATTGAAAAAGGGCGATCTTCCAAAGCTGGTTGTATTATAGATAATTCCGACACGGGCCTTTTTCTTCTGTGATTGAATATACTTAAGAGCAATTATCGCCTGATCAGTGTAGCTTGCTCCCATAAAGAAGGTGTAGGGAGAACTCTTAGGTGTGGCCAGAGACTCATCATAGGAAGCTGTAAAGACAATGATCTTATCCTTTGAGGCCCTGTCTTTAATTTTCAAACAAGAAGCTGTCCCCCACGCATGAATAATTTTGACACCCTTTTTCTTCATTTCTTCATAATGCTTTAGGGCAATGTCGGGGTCATACTTTGTATCTCTGACAATGACTTCAATTTTCTTTTGAACTCTCTTTCCCTGAGTTTCATTGTAGTAATTAAAATAATCAGTAATGCCTCTTAGATAGGAGCGGGCCACATCTCTAGTCTTACCAGAGTAATCCATAAGAAGCCCAACTTTCACCACCTCAAGCTCAATTGCATTTGTGGCCTGTGAAAATAGAAAATGAATAAAGAATAGTAATGATAGAAAGAATCTAACTTGTTTCATGTCACCCTAACTTTAGTTGTCACAATAAAGTACAAATAATTATAGCCTAGCTATGTAAAAA
>NZ_AUNJ01000430.1 GCF_000447775.1 Bacteriovorax sp. DB6_IX | reverse complement strand
TCAAATTGTTTTCCGGCCTTAAAAATAAAGCTTGTGTGGTAGACATTTGTATTTCTAATATTATTTGAATTAAGAAGAATATCGTTTGGAAAAATAAGTCTTTCTTTGGCGACTTCTAACGAGAAGATTTTATCATGCCAATGAACAGAAGATCCTATTGAAAACCTATTTTCATGAAGGCTAATACTACTTTCTGCTAAGTTTGCTTTTCCATAGAGACTTCTCTCTGCTTGTAAAAATAATCCTATATTTGTTCTTTGATTCCACTTCCAAAAGTGTGAAAGTTTCAGTCCAAGATTGGCAAAAGTCCACTTGAAATTTGATC
>NZ_AUNJ01000429.1 GCF_000447775.1 Bacteriovorax sp. DB6_IX | reverse complement strand
TAAACAACCTTGTGAGTCCTCATCATTTACCACGAGATTTTTCATCTTTTCTTTTATCTCTAGTCTAATGGCAAAAGATGTTTTAATCGCATCTTCCATTTGCTTGTGTGAAAAGGCATTTAACTCAATTGAGTTTGATTCAATACTATAGAGATCCTTGTAGAAGCCATCCAGATACTTTGAACACTCCTTAGGATCAGTAGTCCCAACTTGAACGGCCTGATCGATTTCATTTAATAAACTCATAAACTTTGAGTTTTTGATTGAACTTGGGTTTCTTGTTATCTGATGAGATGAACAACTTGATAAAGTTACTATCGCAGAGATTGCTAACGAAGAAACAAATTTTGATTTTTTAAAAAGATTTCTCATTATACACTCCTACGATTATGCGCAACTCTTCTTATCCACAGAATAGAATTCTTGACGATTTAATCTTTCGGCCCTTTTGACTTCGGCCAGCAACTTATTCTTATAGGCCACGGCCTGATCTTTTTGATAAACCCACTTTGTCACATCATCCAAAATTTGTGTGCACTCTATCATCATACGAATGACCTTCTTATGTCCTTGAACACTATCACTGTCACTGGCCATATAAGTGACATCTTTCATGGCCTTGCAGTATTGGGCCACTTCAGGATGTCCCATCGTCGCTGCCGTCCCATAAATACGATCAATGGCCTGACCATACTTTTCAAAATACTGACGATCGACGCTGTCGATTTTAGACTTCATCATTAATGATAAATAATTTGTTAACTCTTTTTTAATTTGAACAACTTCGTCTACGAAGATATCTAACATTTCCTTATCAGACATAACTCTCCCAAGGTGGTGTTTTACAATGATTCTTATCGACTATTTCCAATAAAAAACTTAACAATTCCTAAAAAATTGATAAGAATACTAGGGTTAAATCAAAGGAAGATTAATGAACTTAGCATATATGACAAGGATTCTAGTTCTTGCGACCCTATTATTTCAACCACTTACAAGTGCTCAAATCCCTGAGTGGAATGTAGACCTCTCAATCTATGGCTTTGGGGCCGACAGCACTCAAGTCAATGCCCTAAAGGGTGGAATGCGTATTGGTGTTGATGCAAATGGAGAAATCACAGAAGAGCTGAGTTATCGCGGAAAAATGAATATCTTCTTTGAAGAGGGATCACATACCGCCCTTAATAATGACTCCTACTCAACGGCGACAACATATGGCATTGATGAGGCACTACTACTTTGGTCTCCACTGAGTTTTTTAAAATTACAAGTTGGTGTCGACGCTTTAGAAAATCCCTATGCACCACTTTTTATCACTGTTCCTTCTCTAGGGCTGGGACAGAATCTCAAGCTTGCTGATTACGATTTCTTTGAGCTATCACTCTTTTCTAGGCAAAATGTCGTCAGTGTAAATAGCACTCAAAGTCGCACCGGATCTGTTTCTAACAGGGCCGCTTATTACCTCAATGGAGGGTTTCACTCTAAGCTGATCTTTTCAAGAGCAAGTCTTCATCTTCACTATAACTACTTCTCATATGAGAAGCTGTCTTCTCCTCTGGCAGACAAGTCTCGCTTTAGAGGAAACACTATTGTAGGAACAGGTGACTCTGCACAATACCTCTTTGACTACAAGGGACATGATATTTCCATGGCCTTAGAGCTAGACATGCTCTTTCACAAAATGATCTTATTCGGTGAGTATTTACAAAACCCTGATTCTAAAGATTCTGGTATTCTAATTGGTCTAAGAGCGCAACTCACAGAGAATCACGAAGTGAGTCTTGAAAACTTTGAGAATGAACCTGACACTCTTCCCGCTATTTCAGTTTCTCCTTACTACGGTGGAACAAATCGCAAGGGTCAAAAGTTTGGTTATCGCTATAAAAAAGACAATAATGAAATCAAACTTAATTACTACAAAATGGAAACCGTTGAGACGGCCATCTACCAAGATGACTTAGACATCTTCATGCTTGAATATAAATTGGATGTCTAATGTTTGGGACAATACTTAAATATACACGCTTTGTACTACTTGCAATCTCAATTGCCCTAATCAGCTTTCTTTGCTCGATTATCTTTCTTTTTCGCCCGGCCAATATGGGTAATACCTATTTAGCGGCCCGCATGATTGGAAACGTGGGAGCTTGGCTCATGGGGATGAAAGTCGAAGTCGAGGGGCTAGAAAACTTTAAGCAAGATGAAAATTTCGTTGTCATCTCAAATCACCAATCAAATTTTGATATTTTCTACGTAGGGAAAATGGTCCCAAGAAGAACAGTGAGTGTTGGTAAGAAGAGCATTCTCTACTTCCCTTTCTTTGGTCAAATGTATTGGCTCTCAGGAAATATACTCATTAATCGTGGCAATAGAAGAAAGGCCTGGAATGTTATGGACAAGGTCGCTCAGGCCATTACATCAGGGCGTGGAAATGTTTGGATTATGCCAGAGGGTACCAGATCTAAGGGGCGTGGAACTCTCCCCTTTAAAAAAGGTGCCTTTGTGACCGCCATTAAGGCCCAAAGCAAGATTATTCCAGTTTGTATCTCATCATTTGATAAGCATGTAGATATCAGCAAGTGGCACTCAGGAACAATCAAGATGAAAGTTCTCTCGCCAATAGATGCCAAGGGCAAAACAATGGATGAGCTTAATGAATTAAAGAATGAAGCTTATGAAATTGTCTCAAAAACTGTTGCTGAATTAGATAATAGCTATATCTGACAATGAAAGAGCTCCCAAAAACGGCTCTTTCTCTTTGCAACTTCTTCATCTGGAAACTCTCTTTCAAGATGAAGAAGAATTGCGGCCATCTCCTCCTTCTCTACTTGAGTTGGGTAGAGGGAGATGATTTCTTCATACTCAGAATTTTCAAGAATATCTGAAATATCTGCGACTTTAATGCTCTTGATATAATCAACATCTTTCACAGCAAAGCTCTTTAAAGAGCTTTTGCATGAGAGACCCTCAGGCATAGAGGCCAGGGAGCGCATCGGATAATCAACACTTACACCAGCGCACGAAATAAGAAAGAATGGAATTATGACCCTAAAGTATTTCACACTTACTTTGTCGGATCAAAGCAGGAGAAAAGTTAATTTCTCACTAATTTTTGACGATAAATAAATATGAAATCTCTAAGGGCCATCCTATTTATCATTGCCACTATCTTTAGCTTGAACACTTTAGCTTTTGAGTTCAATCAAATAGAAGATATCCAATTAAAACTTGAGTTAACAACAAGTCTCCTTAAGGCCAATGAGAGAATTGCACAAAAGTATGAAATTGAACCCAATAAAGAGAATCTTTCCAAGAACTTTATACTATCCTTAGAAAGAGAATTGCGAAAAGAGAGCGAAAAGCTTCTTCGTCAAAGTGCAAAACTTGAAGCAGGCCCAACTCTTCAAGAATCTAGATTGCAAGGCTTTATCCAAAAGGTAAATTGGAAAGGACTAGCTTCAAATATGGCCTCCAAATTAGGAGGACTCCGAAATTATATTAGAAAACAGGGATTCTTCTACGTTGGTTATGCCCTCTTTACTAATGTACTCCAGTTTACAATCCCCTCACTTCTTATCGCGGCCGACTTAAACCTCTTAGGCTTTGTGGCCTTCTATATCCTGGGTGATCTCCCGGCCTATCTCTACTACAAGGTTGGCTACAATATCTACTACCGCCAAAAAATGTTCCGTCTCTTTGGAGGAAAAGAAAAATATATCGAGTTCAAAAAAATAGATAGAGAAGTTAAGAAGACGTTGAACTTATCGGCACAAGATGATCTGCTACTTCCTATTGATGCAAATAGAGTTATCTCACTCAAAAATGAAGGGATGATGAAGAAACTTATCGGCCGAATGGGTTTTGACAACGACTCTCTCTCAATTAGAAAAATGAAAAGTTTTTTGAAAGAGGAATCATTGCTGAGTGCTACATATTCGAGTCTTCTTAATAATGATAAGATCAGTGAACAAATGCGATTGGCCATGGTTATTCTCGAAATGCAAAAGGATGATCAATCACTTGCCAACCTCAAATTCAAAACAAAGTTTTCAAAATATTTTACGACAATTCAAGACACCTCAGATCTTAGCGATATCTATGACTGGACTCAGAAAATGATCAAGGCCAAGGATCTCGATGAGCTTCGTTCACTCTCAAAAGAGATACCACAAACTCTCCAATCCGCAGAACAGTATATGCTCATCTGGCAAGAAGTCATCCTGCCAAGACTTGCTCAGAGAAAAGATATCTTTTCTTTTAATCAGTATAGAAAACTGACTGGGTCATTTCAGGTTTTTAAAGTTAAAATCTATAAGAACCAGCATCCCATCCACTCTCCTGAATTCACAGAGGCCCTTGAGCGCTATCTTTCCAAATCTTTTGACCACATAAAAGTCAACTGCGGTGAGAAGATTGACACTTTTATTGGTAAAGTCGTCAACAAATATAAGAATTAACTTTTACTTCTGAGCTGCTATTTGTCATAATTTAGCGATGAATTTTGAAAATACTGTCCTAGATAATGTAACTAGAAAAATTGCCGCCAAAGATCTTGAAGACTTTCTCTTCCAACAAGGCTACTTTCACGCCAAAGATCGCTTTGTTCAAATGGAGATGCTAAGAATCATAGCCTCAGGCCGCATCTGCGAGTTACTAGATGACAGTGAGCCAGCACTTGCTATTGATAAGCATATGCGTGAGCTCGGTATTTACCACTACTCTGAGATCGAATCACAGCAAATGAGCTCACAACTGAGTAAACAAATTCAGAGCTATTGTGATGGTGTCAATAAATACCTTTCAAAGAGCTATCCAATTGAGTTTAAACTCAAAGGCCACAGACCACAGAAGTGGAGAGCGACAGATTGTATCGTCTCGATTAAGGCCATGGCCTATCTTGGTCTTGCCCAAGGCCAGCAAGATTTAGAAAAGATGCTCTTTCAAATGCTCTCACGTGGAGTCTGCCCTCAGAAGATAAACTCACTGACAAATTTTGAAATGGGTAGTGTTAGTGAAGAAACACTTCACCTTCTAAAAAAGGTGAATTTTCACAACCCCCTACTTCCAGAATCATTTCAATTTCTAAAGGCCCTACCAAAAGTACAGGCCTCAAATAACTGGCTTTACAAAAACCCTAATGGTGATGTCATTCATGCTTGCGACCCTCACCTAGAAGTTAACCGACTCCCATCGGTTTGGTATGAGCTGAAGGCCTCAATAAATAATGGAGAGAAATCTCTGATGGGTATCTCAATGCCAGGTGTTCCAGGTATTGTCATGGGAAGAACCAAAGAACTTAGTTTTTCTTTTACTTATGGTTTTATGGATATGATTGACTTCTTTATCGAAGAGGTAAAGTCCAATAAGTTTAGAGAGGGCTCAAGCTTTGACAACTTCACAGTAAGAAGAGAGAAAATTATTCGTGATAAGCATGAAGACGTTGATCTTCTTATTAGAGAAACCCATGCTGGTGTCCTTGACGCTCCAAGTGATCAAAAACTCCTAGCTGACGGTCTCTACTTATCAACCGCTTGGAGTTGTCGTAAAGATGGCTCAGTCAAAACGCTTGAATCAATATTGGGTATATTCAATGCCACTGATATAAAAGAACTTAAAGAACATGTTTCAAATGTCAGCATAAGCTGTAACTGGCTCTTGGCCGACAACAAAGGGAATATGAGCTATCAGCAATCTGGCCTACTACCAGTGCGTAGAGGAGCTGGAATGTTGCCTCTCACTGCTTGGGAGAAAGAAAACAGGTGGAAAGGCATCCATCCACCATCAGTTCTTAATAATTTTGACAATCCTTCAAAAGGTTATATTGTCACTGCAAATAATCTCATCGAATCTGAAGGTTTTGCTAAGGCCATAAACGCACCAATGGAGAGCTATCGTCACGATAGAATTGTTGAACTTCTAAAGAGCTCTACAACTCAAGATATAGAAAGCACTCAGAAATATCAAAGCGATCTTATTTCAATTCAGGCCAGAAACTTTATTTCAAAATACAAAGAGATCTTTTGTCGTCACGAGAAAACCAAAAGGCTCTGCCAATGGGATTTTAACTACGAGACAAACTCTAAAGAAGCAACTCTCTTTGAGGAATTCTATCGCGTGCTCATTAGAAAGTTCTTCAGTGACCACATTTTTGGAAAGAGTGAAATAGTCTACTGTCTTGATGAAACATCATTTATAGCAGACTTTTATGGACTCTTTGACAGGTTCTTCTTAAAGGAGCTTAGCGAAGACGATCAAAAACTGTGGTTTAGTGAGAAATCAGCAGAAGACTATATTGAAATGGCCATAGAGTCTGTTACTCCAAGTCAATTGCCTTGGTCAGAAGTCAACAAGTTAGATATGAATTATATCCTCTTAGATGGAAAGCTACCGGCATGGCTTAAAATAGATATCCGAAATGTCCCTATCCCAGGAAATCGTGCCACTGTAGTTCAAGGTCAAGTCTTTAAGGCCCATAACAGAGCAAGCTCATTTTGTCCTTCATGGAAGATGGTAACAAGTATGAACTCAGATCAACTATACACTGTCCTTCCAGGTGGTCTAAATGATAGGCCATTGAGCAAAATGTATAAGTCAGATATCGACAATTGGATGAACTTTAAGTATCGAAAAAATACCATCTAATTGATTGCCAAGAAACGCTATCTCTTTGTAAAATAGAGCAAAGAGGTAGCTATGAAATTATTAATTTGTGTCATCACAAGTTTATTCCTATCATTGTCAGTTCATGCACAAATCGTTGGTAAAATCATTTTTACCAAAGGACGTGTCGTCTCAATAAATGGGAATAAAGAAAATATTGTAAAAAAGGGTCACCAACTCAAACTTGGTGAAACAATACAGACTATGGCAAATGCCCTTGCTGTTATAAAGCTAAATGATAAGAGTACAATCAAACTAGACTCAAAATCTAAGATCAAAGTTTCTCAGATCGTTAGCAAATTACAACCGACTGAAGTAGAGCTCAGTATAGGATCGGCATTTTTTAATGTTTTAAGAAAGAAACAAACTCAGAAAAAGTCAGAAGATTTAGAAAAATTTAAAGTCAAAACTCGTACCGCGGCCATGGCCGTAAGAGGGACAACTTTCTTTGTTGCAGCACTAGACAAAGCTAAGTCCTATGACACATGGATGTGTGTTAAGGAAGGACGTGT
>NZ_AUNJ01000428.1 GCF_000447775.1 Bacteriovorax sp. DB6_IX | reverse complement strand
GAAGTTGTACAAAAAGAAGTAAAGAAAGAGGTGAAAGTAGAAACCCTCGATGTGGCCAAATCTCGTCTGGCCAAGATTAAGGATTGTTACACGCAAAAGTGTAATATTTCTTCAAATGATTCAAGAGAGTATGACCTAAGCGTAGGTCAAAGTTTGAAGAAAGAGCTATTTTCGCTCTATGAGCAAACACTTCGCAATGA
>NZ_AUNJ01000427.1 GCF_000447775.1 Bacteriovorax sp. DB6_IX | reverse complement strand
ATCTATTCCATATTGCTTGAGTACTTTTTCTGGTTCTTATAGGGAGACTCTGTTTCAATAGCGTCATTGATCTCTCTATTTTTAATACCTTTTAGACGCTTCTTCTCTGTACGCTTGATCTTAAAATTTACTAAGAAGTAAACACTAATAAAGAAGATAGTAATTAAGAGGTGGTATGTATTTTCAAGCGATACGAAATTCAAGCTTATTCCTTAGGCATGGTTCTTTTCTTTTTTATCATAATAACG
>NZ_AUNJ01000426.1 GCF_000447775.1 Bacteriovorax sp. DB6_IX | reverse complement strand
CTCTCAAGCTTGCAAAAATTAGTGGAGCAACTGAAGCTCTTCTAAAAAGTAAGTCGCCAATGTGCGGTCATGGAAAGATTTATGATGGCACATACTCAGGAAAACTTATTGATGGTGATGGGATTTTTGCCAATCTTCTTAAAAAGAATGGCATAAAAGTAAAATCTATTGATTAGTAAGCCTTATAAAATCAGTAATCTGAAAGAGAAATCTAAAAGTTAAAGCTTTTCTTAATTGAAAATAAGATGAGCTTAACTTCGATAATTGCTAATATGACAATATAAAGCAAGGTGGCCTATGAACTTCGAACATGTCCATAAGAATCTCATGATGGAATCCAATGCGAGGATTCTTAGTATTAAAACTTGTCTCCATAGTGTTCTTCAAAATGAACTCCCTTGGTATGCAGTCAAGGACAATATCTTTATAAAATTAGATTTCCTAATTGAGGTTCTAACAGATCATGGCCATGAAGAACTTAGTGCACACCTCTTGCATATAAGAGAGCTCTTTAGTGGAGTCGTCAATAATTACCTCATCGCAAAATCACTAGTTGAAATAGAAGAAATTCAAAAGGCCCTTTTAAAGGGTCCCTTTATTCTTTCACCAATTGAGTTTAATGGAGAATTCTCACTCAATATCTCAGGTTATTTTTGTGGAGAAGATCTCTTTGTGATCTCCTAAGAAAATAAAAAGGCCCCAGATTCCTGGGGCCAGTGGTTCCTTTTATAAGAAAGTTTATTAGATTAATTATCCAATAAGTTTTAGTGCAGCTTGTCCTTGTGCATTTGACTGAGCAAGTACTGAAGTACCAGCATTTGTAAGGATATCAAGCTTAGTTTTCTTAGCAGTTTCTGAAGCGTAGTCAGTGTCTCTGATACGAGAGTTTGCAGCGCTTAAGTTTTCAGAACTTACTTGTAGGTTTTGGATCGTAGAAGTAAGTCTGTTTTGCTTCGCACCTAGCTCGGCTCTTTGACCTGATACCATTTGGATAGCGTTATCAATTGAAGCTAGTCCATTTTGTGCATCTTCCTTAGAAATTACTGAAAGACCATCTACTCCAAGACTCGCAATTGAAGAATTCAGTTGCTGCGTATCAAATGAGATTCTATCCTGGAATGAATCGTTGTTGATACCAATTTGGAAATCATATTGGTCCCCAGCTCCGTTAAGAAGTTTCTTTCCGTTAAACTCTGTAACTTGAGAAATTCTTTCCATCTCTTGCTTAAGGTTTTGATACTCTAGATCAGTAAATTTTCTCTCTGTATCACCTACTGTGTCAGATGCTGATTGTACTGATAGTTCTCTTAGTCTGATAAGAATGTTTGAGATTTCGTTCAAACCACCTTCTGCAGTTTGAATCATTGAAATACCGTCATTCGCGTTTCTCTCAGCTTGGTTAGTTGATCTTACTTGAGCTTTTAACTTCTCAGAAATTGCTAGACCAGCAGCATCGTCAGCTGAACGTACAATTCTTGTACCTGATGATAGTTTTCCAAGTGTGTTAGCTTGATCTCTGTTGTTAACGTTGAGAGTTCTTTGTGCAGCTAGTGACGTGACGTTAGTGTTAATACGTAAACCCATTGATACCTCCTTGATCATCCTATCCGTTCTGGAGTTTGACCCTTCAACCTTGAGGATCAATAAGCTTACTGCTATTAGTGACTTAATTTATTAAGTTACTGGACTCTTGTCCATACACAAGCTTTTTCGGTAGGGTATTTACAATCTTTAGGAAATTTTTTCGATTTTTTTATTTTTTTTTAAGCGCGTGAAAAATCAACAGTTTATAGAGATTTTTCATTAAATAATCATCTCTATATACCGATAAAAAAAGCATGAGCGCAAAGAAGCCACTTATATTCGTTGCCCCTCTTAATGAATCTCTACAAAAGCTTAAAGAAGTAATTGAAGAGGTTGCAGAAGATGAGAAGATTGAGATTTTTGAAGTAGATGATGCTTCAGAAGTAGCTCAACTTATCCCTACTGTTGGGCAGTCACTTTCTATTTTTGGGAATCCCAAAAAGTGCGCCATGGTTTTACAACCAAATAGAAAAGTCATTCAAAAACTAAACTCAAAAGTTATTCTTCTAACGAAGAAATCAATGCCAAGAAAGACCCTAGATAAGTTTTCAAAGATTGGTCTTACTGAATGTATTGTTGAGCCAGTTGCACCAAAGACCCTACTTTATAAAGTCCGTCTACTACTGAGATCAATTGTTATTGCAGATGACACTGAGGATGAAGAAGTTGAAACTTCTTTTGGTGCCTCAGATTCAGACTCTGTCGACACAAAAGAGAAGCAAAGACTAGAAAAAGGTATTATGGCCGATGATGAGGATGTCCTCGACTATAATATGAAGTCCAAAAAAGACAAAGGACTAGATCTTAGTGCTGATGAAGATGAAGAAGAAAAGAAAAAGAGTTACGCAGAAGAGGCCATCCAAAAAGAGTGGAAGGGAAAGGTTAATGAAAATAACCTAAGCTTTGAAGAGGAAGAAGAGAAAAAGAAAAAAGATATTGAAGAATCTGAAAACTATATTGACTCTTATCTTAGAGGAAAGAAGTCCAAGACAACGGATGAACTCTTTGATGATGATGTCTCAACACAAAAGAAATCTCATTATGAAGAAGAGGACGATCTTGGCATTCATAAACTGAATAAAGAGATGACTCTAAATCTCGAAGCCGATGAAGATGAGGAAGAAGATGATCATGACCACGACGATCTCTATGGTAATGATGATAAGTACTATAAAGGAAAGTCTCTTCTGTTGATATGGAATTAGATGCTGATAAGATGATGACTCCCCGATTCTTACGAAGAAGAGGAAGAAGAGTTATCAAAGAAGAAAAGAGAAAACTCTTTAGATATGTCATTTGATGAGGATGATACTCAAAGCACTGAAGATGATTCATATGAAGAAGATGAAGATATCTACGAGCGTGAAAGAGATTTTGCCCTAGATCTTGAAGCAGATGAAGATGATGATCAAAGAAATTCTGAAGCACATGAGCTTGATGAAGAAGGAAAAAGATCCCGCACTGAAGAAGAGATGGCACTTGATCTCGATCCAGAAGAGAAAAAGCGAAGAAAGGCAGAGCAAGAACTCAGCCTTGAAGATGATAGAGAACGTCCTGAATTTGAAAAACAAGATGAAGAGGACAAAGGTTCTCATATGTGAGGAAAAGTCGACAAAAGTTGTCGAGTTAATCGATGAAGAAGATATCGTATGCGAGAAATCGCCATGACCTCATGGCCGATGAGGTAACTCGAAAGAGATTACGAAGAGGACGAAAAGTCCCTCGACCTAGATGCTGATGAAGATGATCTTAATCAAGAAACAAAGCTTGATCTTGAAGATGGACACTCAAAATCAAACGAAGAAACAGAAGACTCCCTTGATCTCGATGCTGATGAAGATGGAGAAGGCGCTCGAGATAAGCTCGACCTTGAGCTTATGGGAGATGAAGCTCATCACTCAGAAGATGAAGATCATCTCGAAGACTATGATGATGAAGTTGATGGCCCGGCCGCTTCACTAAATCTCTCTCTAGAAGATGGAGAGGCCGCGCAAAAGAAAAACAGAAGAAGATGATAGTGATTATGCTCGTAGAAAAGCAGGCTTAGATCTTGATCTCGAAGATGACTTCTCTCAAAAGAGACATAGTGCACACACTGAACATATTGAGACAAATCTCGATAGCAGAAAAGGTATTAAACACCAAGAGCAAGACTGGGACATTCTAGGGCAAAAAGATAAAGATGAATCCTTTGATGAGGAAAAGAAGAAGAAATCTGATATTCAAATTAGCTTCAAAAGAGGCCGTAGATCTCGGAGAGCAAACAATTGATTACAGAAAGCTTCAAAGTGAATTTGATGCCATCACTATAAATAGAGTTGGTGGTAAGAGAAGAAGAACTGGTCCAAAGTACTACTCTGAAGATATGACTGATGAAGAGTATCTTAAAAGTGTCTATGGTGAAGATTATGAAGACGCACTTGATGATATCGCCCAAGGACTTAAAAATAGGAAAGATCAGGCAACAAAGAAGGAAGTTTTTCACCCAAGACCACATGGAATTGACCAAGCGATAAAGGTGATGAACCTGTATCATAATAAATCACTTAATAAACTCGATATCTTTGCCTTTATGGCCACATCACTTCTTGAAGATTATGGAGGACACTCTTTCTTCTTCACGATGGACCATGAAAAGAACGAGTTCTCTAACACCTATTCACTACTTTCAAAAGAAGAAGGTGTTGATGAAGAAGTGCTAGAGAGATGGCCAGAGTTAAAAGAAGAAATGTACGACCAGTGGCTTGAGATGAATCTTCCGAAATGGAGTGATGAGAAAATGATCACAGAAGATAATGTCTTCTTCTACCCTATTTATGAAGGTGCTAATAAGCTAGGCTTTGTGATTGTAATGTTCAATAGACTAATAGAAAAAGATCAAGCGAAGAGTATCGAAATAATTCTCGAAACGGCCCGTGGAATTGTTCTTGATGAATTCCACAAAGCAGGTAAAGAAGAAAAGTATGATGTTGATCTAAGAAATAAAGAAGATGACCAAACTGAAGAAAAAGGATTCTTTAAATCACTCTTTGGTAAATTTGGAAAGAAGGCAAGCTAATGAAGGTTCCAGCAGAATTATTCCACATTGAAATAGAGCATCTGCATTTGGAAGATAAGAGAATATTTCCTTTTCACATTTACGTCTATAATCCTCAATCAGAAACATACTCTCCTTACCTCTACGCTAACAGTCCTATGGGTAATGATAAATATGAATTCATTCAATATATTGTTGAAAGAGGTGGAGAAATTGCTGTTGATAAGAAACAGAAAAGAACCTTTCTTCATGATATGAGTCTTAAAGAAGAAGATATCCCTTCACTTAGAGAAAAAGAGCTAACAGAGCTTGAAAAGAAGCGACTAGAAAAAATTCAGAAGAAGAAACACGAGCTGGAGCTTAAACAGCAATCTGATCCAGAAGCTATGGGTGAAGCCCAAAAGCAATATGACCTCAAAGACGGGCTTGCCGCCTGCTTAAAAGTCGATAATTTTCTTCCAATGATCTTGGCCGCAAAAGAGGAAATAGAGCTCTTTGAACTCACTGTATCACATACTGTGTCTCTGGCCGCCTACTTGGCCGAAGAGCTCTTAACAGAAGATAATTTCACTAATCGTATCGTGGCCTTCAGCTACTTCATGACCAAGAATATGGACATGAAGGACCAAGAGACCTTGGCCGATATCGTTTGTGCCTCATTTTTTGCACACTTAGGCTATACACAGCTAGATTATAGTATCTCTCATACTCCACAATTAGAGCTAACAGAAAAGCAAAAGAAGAAACACGAGAAACATCCTGGCTATTCACATCATATGTTGGTTAAAAGTGGTCTCGAGGTCAGTGATCGTTGTAAGAATATCATTTTTCAACACCATGAGCGCTATGGAGGGATGGGATATCCGAATCAAAAGCGTGGTGAATTTATAGATATTCTGGCCCTGATTCTAGGGGCCGTAAGCCATATATTTGAATTTAGTAGTGGTAGAGTTAATGGTAGTCCCCTACCTTTAGAGTTGGTTATTAACCGCTTGAAAAATAAAACCTTTACCTCTGGACTTGAATTCGACTTTGGCGATAAAATATATGAGAACCTCATACATTTAGTAAATATTGAAAATAACAAGAAAGAAGCTGCTTAATTCAAGGGAGAATCGAAAATGGCGCTAAAAGCGAATATGAAAATTTTGGTTATTGATGATATGGCCACGATGAGAAAAATTATTAAGAACATGCTTGGTCAAATTGGATTTACCAATATCGATGAGGCCGATGATGGGGCCACTGCTCTACCAATGATTGAAGGTGCAACAGCAAGTGGTGAACCCTATGAGTTTATTGTTTCCGACTGGAACATGCCTCAAATGACAGGTCTTGAACTGCTTAAAACACTAAGAGCGTCTGATCAATACAAGGCCCTTCCATTTCTTATGATTACAGCGGAAGCTGAACAAGGAAATGTTGTAATCGCCGTTAAAGCAGGAGTAAGTAACTTCATTGTTAAGCCTTTCTCTGCTCAGGTACTTAAAGAAAAGATTGATAAGATTTTTAACAAATAAGGATAAGCAATGGGTCTACTAGACGATCCTTCAATGAGAGAGATTGTAATTGAATTTTGTGATGAATCACTTGAGCTTCTTGACGAGCTGGAAACAGTTCTAGAGGATCTTGAAGATGATCCAACCAGAGTTGAACTTCTTGAAAAATACGGGCAGGTGATTGACCGTATTATGGGTGCTGCTCGATCAATCGGTGCAGATGAAATAGGTACATTCTGTGAACTTGGTAAGGCCATAGGTTATAAATCAAGTCAAACCAGTGATCCTGCCCTACTAGAAGTTGTTGTTGGAATCCTATTTAGTTCTCAAGAGTTACTAGTGAAGATGGTGAACAAATTAAAGACCGGTGATGATAATGGTCTTAAATCTGTTAACACTCAAACATTTGTGACAAGACTAAAATGGTTACAAGACAAATTTAAAAATATTGAAAGGGCTTCAGTCTCATTTAATGCAGACTCTAAGAAAGAGCTTGATCAATCCTCTATTGATGACTTGATGTCGAGTTTAGGACTTTAATCGGAGATACTAATGTCAAATGCAAACTTTCTAGAGTTTTCTAAACCATTTATTGAAGCCGCTAAAAATGTCTTTGAAACAATGGTTTTTACAAAACTTGAACCAGGTAAGCCTTCAGTAAAAAAGGACAACACTTCTAAGGGTGATGTCTCTGCAATAATTGGTCTCTCTGGAGAGGTCACAAAAGAAGATGGGAATAAGAAATACAGAGCGATGCTGGTTATTTCATTTCCTTATGACTCTTATATTAAAATCGCAAGTGCCATGCTTATGGAAGAATACACTGAGTTTAACGAAGAAATTCGAGATGTCGGTGGAGAGATCTGTAATATGATTATGGGTAATGCAAAGAGAGATCTCGCAGGAATTGGATATACAACAGATATGGCCATTCCATCAATTATCGAGGGACCTGGTCACACAATCAAGTACCCAGAGAAGACAACTGTCGTTATCATCCCTATCAAATCAGCTCATGGCGAAATGTTTATTGAACTATGCTATGCCGAAGGTGAATAATTAAGAAAATGTATTATAAGGGAGTTTATTGACTCCCTTCCATACATTTAACTTTGCCCTCACCTCACAATCCTCTTCCTTATCTTTACCTTTAAGAACATCGATTTTTGCAAAGCTTAACTGCTCACTCGATCCACCTTTTCCAAAATCAAGGTGATACATACGTGTCCAGGTTCCAGTATTGATAAAAGTTTTTCCATTTGTATAGGTTCTACAAATAGGGTCATGAGTGTGCCCAACAATAAGAATATCGGTATCATCGGCTTTTGCAGATAATCAAAAGTAA
>NZ_AUNJ01000425.1 GCF_000447775.1 Bacteriovorax sp. DB6_IX | reverse complement strand
GATCGTGAGAAAAAGCGTCATAAGGACTTTGAATTACAGAATAGAATTGATTCTATGGCCGAAAAATCAAAAAAGTGATAAATAAGAGCTGTGACAAAGTCAAAAGAACAGAAAAATTCAAAAACTCAACTTCCTTCTGTTGATCTTGAGCAACTTGAGAGCTCTGAGTCTCATAGTGTTTCGGACTATGAAGTTCTCCCAAGTCTTGATGACCAGGAGCAGGATTCACTTTCTGAATCTAGTGAAGATGATTTATCGAATCACTCGAAGCGANAAAGAATGAATACGGAGACAGATTCAAGCGAGGAAGAGTTAAATCTTCAA
>NZ_AUNJ01000424.1 GCF_000447775.1 Bacteriovorax sp. DB6_IX | reverse complement strand
ACAATCTTTGTAGCTTGAAGCTCTTTAATTTTAACCTTGTTCAAGGCCGCTAAAACACTACCTACAGGAGTGTCTGATGCTGTCACGACAGTACAGTCAAATGTTGACCCAGGAAACTTAGGAAGAGGAAGATACTTTGTCTTATCTTTAACCTCTCTATCTTCAAAAGGAGTAAGATCAACTAGTGAAATCGAAACTATGCCCTTTAATCTTAAACTGCTTTAAAACAATAGGGTGAATACTTAGAATAACACCATCCATTTTTCCTTGAATTCTTAAGTTATAAAACTCAAACGGATGAACACCTTTCCACTCTTCATTTACAATATTATTTTTAAACTTAGGATGTCTTTCAGAGAGCTGGTAATTTACATTGGTACTATCAAGTAACCTCATCGTATCATTTACAAGATTCATAAAAGGAGTTGCCTCTTTTGAATAATGAACGATACCAACCATACTCTTTTCTTTTCTAAAGTCCTTATCAACAGCATGGTATGTTCTACCAATCTCGAAGAACTTAAACTCATCAGAGTTCTTAGCATTCTTAGAAACGGCCTCAAGAAAACTTGGGATCATGCTCGATCTCATAAGTTCAGTATCTTTTGAAAGTGCATTGATAAGCTCTAACCCTCTATCAACTTCCCACATGGCCTTCTTTAGTAACGACTCTCCCACCATAGGGTAAGTCATCACTTCATAGGCCTGACCATGGTAAACCATGAAGTCCCTCATCTTACGGTGAAGTTTTTGAGCTGGTGTTAGTTTAACAGGAAAGACATCAATCTTAGGAGAGAGAGGATTAATATTATCAAAACCAATAATTCTTCCTATTTCTTCGAGAAGACAAGATTCACACTCAACATCTTTAGTCGCTCTATAACTAGGAACTGTGACTTCAAAAGCATCGGCACTTCCTTCAACTACAAAGTCTAGAGACTCAAAAATTTTCTTCATCTCATCAAACGAAACATCCTTACCAAGTTGTCTAACAAGAGAAGATGCACTTGATTTAATTTTTACAGTTTCAATCTTTGAGAGATCTGGTCCATCATATTGGATTTGACCAACAACTTTCGCTTCAGGTGATTCTTTAAGAACATACTCTAATGTTCTTAAAAGTGTTCTCTCAAGCAGTAGTGAATCTAGCGTTTTCTCATAACGAGCAGAAGAATCTGTTCTTAAACCTAAACGCGTTGAAGTCTTTCTTACTTCTGCTGCTTTCCAGTTTGCCACTTCGATAAAAATATTCTTCGTATTCTCATCAACACCACTGTTAAGCCCTCCCATAATCCCGGCGAGAACAAGTGGTTTATTAGCATCAGAGATAACAGTATCAGAACTTACTAGATCTCTTTCAATCTCATCAAGAGTTGTAAACTTTGAATCGGCACCATTTCTTTTAATAAAAACGGTATCACCTTCAATTTTATCTCTATCAAAAATATGCAGAGGCATTCCTAACTCAAGCATAACGTAATTAGAAATATCTACGATATTATTAATAGGCCTTAAGCCTACGGCCTTAAGACGCTTTTTAAGCCAATTAGGAGATTCTTTAACGACAACATTATCCACACTTAAACCAAAATATCCAAGTGAGCTTGAGTCACTCTCAACAGAGATTTTCATTGGAGCATCGTCATTTGTCATATGAGATTTAAGAGTTTGGGCCCAATCACTAGTAAAAGGGTTTGATAATTCTTTATCAAAAACCGTGGCAAACTCTCTGGCCAATCCAAAGTGTCCCCAAAGATCAGGTCTGTGGGTTAGAGACTTATTATCCACATCAAGAAGAATATCCTGAGTTTCATTAAATAACTCTAACATATTCATTCCAAGCGTGGCGTCCTTGGCCAACTCGATGATACCAGCAGATTCTTCTGCGAATCCAAGTTCTTCTTCAGAACATAACATTCCCTCAGAAAGTACACCTCTGATTTTCTTAGGCTCAAGAGTTAAACCGTTAGGAAGTGTAATTCCTAATGGGGCATATGCTGTTTTCATCCCAACTGTAACATTGGCCGCACCACAGACAACTTTGAAAGTCTCATCACCAGTAGTAAAAGTCACAAGATTAAGCTTATCTGCTTCCGGGTGCTTTTCATTTTCTACAACTTCTACAACACGAATTTTTGCAAGGTGGGCCCCAACAGTTAGAACATCCTCGACTTCGGCCGTAGCAAGAGTAAACTTCTCCCCGACTTCCTTAGGAGAAAGTCCCTCTGGGAGTTGTACGAAATCTTTAATCCAATCAATACTAATAAGCATTTTATATTTCCTTATTTATTTTTTTAATAACTAGTAATCACCAAACTGTGAGTTGAATCTCAAATCACCACTTTGCAGGTGTCTAATATCATCGATTCCGTACTTCATCATAACGAGACGATCAAGTCCTAGTCCAAATGCAAAACCATTATACTCTTCAGGGTCAATCCCTCCAGCTCTAAGAACATTCGGATGAACCATTCCACATGGGAGGAGTTCTACCCAACCAACCTTCTTACAAACAGAACATCCCTTTCCTGAACAAACCTGGCATTTAATATCTAGTTCAAAACCTGGTTCAACAAATGGGAAGAAACCTGGACGCAATCTTACTTCAACATCTCTTTTGAAAATTTCTTTTAGAGTCTGCTTCATGAAGTAGATAAGATTCGCAACAGAGATATCCTTACCAACCATCATCCCTTCGAGCTGTTGAAAGACCATCTCGTGAGAAGCGTCAGTTCTCTCACATCTAAAAACAGTCCCTGGTGCAATAAATTTAAAAGGTGGCTTTCTGTCTAACATTCCTCTGATTTGAATAGTCGAAGTATGTGTTCTTAGAAGGTGCTTATTTCCCTCTTCAGACTTCTCGTCTTTAAACCAGAAAGTATCTTGCATATCTCTAGCTGGGTGATCCCCAGGAATATTTAATGCTTCAAAATTGTAAAACTCTGTATCAATATGTGGCCCATCTAGGACCTCAAAACCCATAGAAAGGAAAATATCTTCAATTTCTTGTCTAATAAGTGTTCTCGGGTGAAAACCACCATGAAAATTGGCCTTTTCTTTCACACTATCCGTTAGGCTGATATCAATCTTATTTTGAGCAAGTTTCGTGTTAATTTCAGCGAGCTCAATTGATGCTAACTTATCAGCAATATCGGCCGTCATTTTTGTCTTTATCTCATTGGCCTTAGGACCAATTTCCTTTCTCTGCTCAGGAGTCGCATCTTTTAGAGATTTAAGAATCTCAGAAACCTGCCCCTTCTTTCCTAAGTAGTTAGATTTTAAGTTTAAAACATCGGCCTGAGTCGTAAGGTTTTCCAACTCAGAACAAAATGTTGAGTATGCACTTTCTAGTTTTTCAAGCATTGTTATTCCTTTTAGAATATAGAGTTTTGCAACTATGCATAATTTCATGTGGGACGAGAAAAATCAAGTCTCATTACGGTATTTAAAGAATTTGGTGGGCATAGAAAAGGCCTGTTTGCGATAACGCCGACAGGCCTTGAATTGATCTCGTGCTAGTAAGTAGAGTGATTCGAGGGGTCAAAACCCCAGGTTTGTTCGCCAGTACAAATCCATGGCAAACGAAATGTGAATGTGAAATGGTCCAAAAGCATAGCTATGGCCCCAAATGACCTCCCTGAAGACCGCGACCCTCTCTCGCCTTCGCGCTCACCACGCGAAAGTGACCCGTTCGTACAACCCCGGAGCTTGACCCCAGGAAAGAAGGTGGCCTTTCACCGCTTCGGCAATTCTTAATGCATAGATAAAAAAATCCACAGCACAAGAACTTTGCTCCAAGACCCTTTCGAAATCTTGTCGCCCTTTCCACGGGTTTCTATTCCTAAAATGCTAACGCATAGTCCAATTTCAATCAAGCAAATTGCGTGTGAAATGAACCTCTCTAAGCCAATTAAATTTCTGAATGATTTCAGGGTGTGAGTAGTCGGGATAAGTCCAATCAAGTTTTTCAAAGCTTTTGCCACAATACCTATAGGTTAGCTCCCCATAAACACCACCAGCTAAATAAATCCTATGCGAATAGGGCTTTCCCGTGGCCAAAAGAACCTGGTCTTTTGAAATATACCCACTATCAAGATTGAATATTCGTTGACCATTATTTGAGTATTTATTCTCTAATTCAGTACTTAGAGTTTTCATCGCAACGAGACTCTCTCGAGAGGCCTTTTTGGGATAAAAGAAGAAAACCCTTTCAAGTTGATCTTCACTCCCCATCTCTTTTGAGTAGTACTGCTTCATTGGAAAAAATGGATGAGTTAGTAGAATCGATTCGCCAAAATATTCAAGGCAGAGTTGGCGAAGACTCTCCAGTGAGATCTTCGCCTTATTAAAAAGAACGCTATGAAAGAAAAGAACGTCTTCAGCTAGACTAAGCTTGCTCATTCATCTTCTTTGAAATGAGATCAAAGTAATCGAGTAGCTCTTTTTGATTCACTGTCGCAGTTCCCTTCTTACCAACAACCACTCCAGCACCACAGTTACTTATCCAGGCAGCTTCTTTTAAAGTAGCACCGGCCTGTAGAGATGCGATAATGAGCGAGATCGATGTATCACCAGCCCCTGAAACATCGTAAACTTCATTGGCGACAGTTGGGATATACTGAACCTTGTCGTCAACTTTCGTATCGATCATGGCCATCCCCTCAGCTCCAAGAGTGATAATTAATTTTTCAACTTCTAATTCTTTGACAAGAATTGAAGCCATCTCATCAACTGATTCAACATCATAGTGACCTAGGGCCCTCACCATTATTTCAGCTTCATTTCTATTTGGCTTAAGAAGCTTAACTCCTTTATAAAAAAGAGGCGGTGTTGTACGGCTTGGGTCTACCGCAATAATCTTCTCAGTAGATTTATATTTCTTTACAAGATTTTCAATAAGGTCTTTAGTTAGAGTTCCCTTTGCATAATCTTCTAGAATAAGAGAATCATGTCCATCACTTAGATCATTGATTCGAGAAAGAAGTTTTGTTTGCACTTCTTTATTAATTGGTTTCTTCGATTCATAATCAATTCTACAAATCTGTTGTGTATCCGTGACAACTCTCTCTTTAAAAACAGTTGGCCTCTCTTCGCAACGAACCACTCCCCATGTAGAAATTCCATTTTCTTCCAAGAGATTCTCAAAGAGATTGGCATTTTGATCATCGCCAACGACCCCACACAAAGTTGAATCTACACTTAAGGCCTTTAAATTATCAGAGATATTTGCTGAAAGCCCAAGCTTTAACCACTCTTTCTTTACATCGAGAAGAGGAACAGGTGCCTCTGGTGAAATACGACTTACGACTCCACTAGTATACTTATCAATCCCCACATCTCCGACGACGAGAATCGGCTTGAGTTCTTCAAATTTTGAGACAATTTCCTGAAATCTATCTCTCGAAATACTAATATTCATTATTTCTCCAATATAGGTCTTAATTTTTTTAATAAATCATCTACTTCAATTTTAGACATACATTCATGATATGGGCAAGACTCTCCTGCACATTTTAAAACTTCACCACAGACGACATCTGGAGTGACCACTTCTACTTGACCTGTTCCCGAAGGACCCCAACGAAGAGCAGATTGAGCTTTTATTGGAGAATAAATACCCACAACAGGCACTTTCAAAGTCGCTGCTAAGTGTGTTGTTCCTGTACTAGGCCCAATAAAGGCCGCCGCATTCTTTAAAATCGTCAAATAATTCTCAAGCCCTTTTAATGCTCCGTTAAAATAAACGACTGAGCTCTTATGAGCGCCAAAATCTTTTAACTCATCTTTCATTCCAATCAAATATGGATTGTCACTAGGTGTGTGGGAAATAATATAATTATATTTTCCAGGATAAATCAGCTCTAAACGCTTAATCAATCGAGCATAATTACGTGAAGGCCAGTTAAGAGTATGCCCTGTCATTCCTGGATGAATAATATCATTTCACGTTTAGGGTCTAGCCCAGAAGCATCCAATTCCTTATTAAAATCTAAAATATTTTGAGGATTATCAGCAAGATTGATTTGCGGATAATAAGTTTTATCATCAACTTTCTCAAAGCCGTCGAGATGGCGGAGCAAATCAACATTGTAGAATATCTCATGCTGAGCAACCTGAGATCTCTTCTGTCTTGTTCCATGATTAAGGACAAGAAATGTTGTCCACTTAGAAAGAATTCCACCTCTAAGAGGAACACCTTTTAACCAAGCGACAAAATTTGGTGTCTGGCTTCCGCCTACATAATAATAGAAATCAGGTTTAAAAACCTTGAAGATATTGAAGCATTTTTTTATTTTTGAATAATAGGATTCTTTCTTATCAAAGAGGAAGAATTTATCAATATAGGGATGATTCTTATAAATATCTTTACAGATATGAGAGGTAATAAAAGCAATCTCTGCTTCAGGGTCCAATTCTTTAATGGCCTGGGCCATTGGCATTGTTAGGATATTATCACCAATAGCATCACTTCTATTGATTAAGTATTTCACAAAGAAATTCCAATTTCAGATGCTCGGTTCGAGACCTTATTTTTAAGATAAGATATTACTGAATCAAGCTCCATTTCACTAGTATCGACAAGTTCTGCATCATCCGCACATTTTAGAGGTGCAACCTCTCTGCCCATATCCTTATCATCACGCTTTTTAACGTCTTTTCTCAACTGTTCAAGATCAACATCGCCCTGCCCTTTTTCTACAAGTTGGTCAAAACGTCTTTGGGCCCTTACTTCTATAGATGCCGTCACAAAGAATTTACAAAACGCGGAAGGAAAAACAACGGTGCCGATATCACGCCCTTCCATGACACAAACTTTAGAATTGGCAAGGTTTCTTTGAAACTCTAAGAGATATGTTCTCACACATGGAATTTGTGAAATTATTGAGGCCAGCTTAGAAACATGATGCTCACGAATCTTCCCAGAAAGATCTTCTCCATCAATACTTATCAATGAGTCTTTAGAAGATTGATATTCAAGTTTGATAGAAGATAAAAAAGACTCAACAGCAGACTCATCAGTTAAATCAATACCTCTTTCATTGGCCATATATCCCAAGGCCCTAAACATAGCACCTGTATCAATATAGAGAATACCTAGCTCAGTAGCTAAGCTCTTCGCAACAGTGGATTTTCCGCTACCACTTGGACCATCGATGGCAATGACCGAAGAATAAGACATTATTTAATTCCTTGAGTATGTGTGTGTTCTTTTTAAATTCTGACTATGATACAAAAAGTGTCGGCAATTTGACTAGACGCTTAGGATTATTAAAGAAGGTTTTTTTTAACGCCTGGCGTACTTAGGTAAGGCCTTAAAATCAATGTCTTGTCCTAAGAAATATTCAAGACTTGGACCTTTCGGACGATATTTAAGAATAGATTTTTTTCCCTCTAAATAAGACTTATGCTCAAGTTGATGAACACCACTTAAAAGAATCCTATAATATCTTTTGACCTTGTCATAATATTGATTCTTATTTCCAACAGGCATCTTATTTTTGATTCGTCGAGAAACAAAACGAGGTCCCATATTATAGGCCACCGTTGCATAACGATGAGACTTAAAACGATTGAGAAGTCTTCTCAGATAAAAAGTTCCAAGCTCAATATTCGATCTTGGATCAACAAGAAGTTGCATCACAAGATTCTTATCATTTGGTCTTTTAAGTAATCGGCTTAAAAATGTTCCAGTATTTGGCATTATTTGCATAAGCCCAGTCGCAGAAACACGACTACTAGCACGTGGTTTAAAATGACTCTCCGTCCAGATAATGGCCATAACCCAAATAGGATCAAGTCTATTCTTCTCGCTAAAGTGAAAGATATGATCCACATACTTTCTCGCATTGATTCTCAAAGGCTTTGGAACTGTGGCCAGAACACTCTCGTGTAAGAGTTCTTTATCTACAGCTGAAATAAAATTAACGTTTAAACTCTTATAGAAATAATTGGCATCTTTAAAGTTGTATCTTCTCAATGCCTGTGCTTGAGTTGTCTTTGTCAGAGTGACCATTTTTTCAACTTGAAGAGTTGGACCATAATGAGTTTCTGGATAAACATGGGCCTCGTGGAGCATCTCTTCAATCCCAAAGAAAATTTGAAATAGAATAATGAAGAGAAAAACATACTTACCAAAAGCACGTAAGAATTTGCTTATCGCTTCCGTTTCCAGAGACAAATTTTGTTTAAGATCAGTATTCATAGGGCTTTGAGATACCTTGCACCAATCAGCGTGTCTAGGACTTTTTGGCACCTCGGCCTTGAGTTTCAGAAAAGAAAAAGCTTATTTCTTACATTAAATTTGTCGATAAACATATTTCCAATGAGTTAATGACTTTTACTAGATTTCGCTTAATAATAATAAAGTTAAATTTTTAATCGATCAGAATATAAAAAATACAATATTTCATATGGAGATTTCATGACGGATATTAGTTTTAATAGATTATCAGACGAAAAGTCTTCTTACCTAAAACAACATAAGGAAAACCCAGTTCACTGGTGGGCCTGGGGACCAGATGCGATTCAAAGATCTAAGGATGAGAATAAGCCAATCTTCTTAAGTATCGGCTACTCTTCTTGTCACTGGTGCCATGTCATGGCCGAGGAATCTTTTGTCGATCAAGAAACTGCAGATTTTTTAAATGAGAACTTTGTTTGTATTAAAGTTGATAGAGAGGAACATCCTGATATCGATGCTTACTATCAACAAGCTGCTCAACTATTCACTCAAAGTGGTGGATGGCCTTTATCAGCTTTTCTACTACCAGATTTAAGACCTTACTTTGTTGGGACATACTTCCCAAAAGATTCAGGTGGTCAGGGAACATCTTTTATGGAGCTCGTAACTGAATTAACAAGGGCCTATAAAGACGATCAAGACTCGGTTCTAGAAAATGCCAATAAAGCTTCTGAGGCAATTGAGAAGGGATTCATTCCTGATGACAAAGTTGAGTTTCAAGGACACTTCCCTCCACCAAACGCAGTCATGGATGTTCTAGATCAATTTAAAGATGCTGAAAATGGAGGTTACGGACAGGCCCCCAAATTTCCTCAATTTGCTTTTTACGAGTGGGCCCTAGAGCAGATGCTTGAAGGAATGATTAGCAAAGAGCAAGGTGAGCACATCATAAAATCATTAGAGAGAATGCTCATGGGGGGAATCGTCGATCACGTTAGAGGTGGTATCCATAGATACTCTACAGATGAAAAATGGACTGTGCCACACTTTGAAAAGATGCTCTACGATCAAGCAGGTTTTTTAAGAGTACTTTCAAAGTTGAGTCTCCTCTACCCATCACCTCTCGTTTTTGATTCAATTTACAATACTCTAGAATATCTTCACACAGAACTATTCTGTGAAGAGAAATACTTCTTCTCTGCTCAAGATGCAGACTCAGAAGGTGTTGAAGGACTCTACTTCACATATACAGTAGAAGAATTTGAAGATGCTTTAAATAAAGCTGATGATGAAGAAGAAACGCTTTCTAAGAATATGGAAAATATTAAGAAGTGGTTTGGAATTACAGCTGATGGAAATTTTGAGAACAAACTCAATGTCATTACATTAAACCATGAATTTGCAAGTGAGTTCTTTGCTCCAGAAGCATGGGAAATCGTAAGAAAGGCCAGAAGAGCGATTCTAGAAGATAGAAAACTTCGAGTTCCACCAATGACTGATAATAAAGGAATTGCAAGTTGGAACTTCATGATGATCTCTGCCCTAGCAGATGTTATGCAATACTGCCAAGTAACTCCAATCAAATCAGCGGCAAGTCAAATTTTCAATGCACTTGTAGAAGGTGTTTACAAGAAATTCCTACAAACAAATGAAGCAGGAATGAATATCCTTCATACGACAACAAAGGACAATTCACTTCCATATCTAGAAGACTACGTCTTCTTTGCAGAAGCACAGTGTAGAATCTATGAGCTAAGCTCAAATCCAATCTTTAAGCAAAACTTCTACGACACTCTTCAATTCATTAAAGAAGAGTTCCTTGATGGAGACAAACTGCTTACAAGAGCGAAAAAGGCCCAAGATCACGAACTCTACCCTAACCAGGCCTATACAAATTTTGATCAGTCATTTAAATCTGCAGCTACGACACTGATCTCTGTTGTGAGACGTGCCTCAGTTCTTTTTAAGGATAAGGATCTCATTGAAGATTTCAAAGATGTTCAAGAGAGAATGACTCATGAAGTTCTTAAAAACCCTGCGGGTTCAGGAGAAGGCCTAAGAGCGCTAACTTATCCAGTTGAAGCTTATAAGACAATTAAATGTCCTAAGACTTGGTTAGATAAGGAAGAGTTTGCAAGCTTTATTAGCTACTTCTTACCACGATTCGTTTTTGACTATCATGAAGATGAAGGTGAAAAGTGGGAAATCTGCTCAATTGATCAATGTGAATTAAATGGAGAAGGATTTGAAAACTTCTCACAAACACTCAGACCAGATGTAAATGAAGGTGAAGCGAGTGAATAATTTATTAGAGGGAAAGCTCATCATTGATCTTTCCCATCGACTTCCTGGGCCTCTGGCGGCCAAGTTACTTGCAGACTCCGGGGCCAAGGTAATCAAAATTGAAGATAAGAAGTTTAAAGACCCTTTCATTCATGGTCTTTTTGCTGAAATGGATAACTCTTTTCCCATTTGGTATAAGCATCTCAACAAGGACAAAGATGTCCAGAGATTTGACTTCTCAGATAACGAAGATGCAAAGAAGATTCAAGAGCTATGTATTAAAGCTGATGCTATAATCATGGCCATCCCAGAAAAGTTACAAAAAAAGCTCGGTATTGATGCAGAATCACTCAAAGAAAAAAGTGATAAGGCCCTTGCTGTCATTCATCCAAGAGCAAGTCGTGATCAAGCACAAAGTATGCACGATCTCAATGCCCTGGCCCTGACAGGTTTATTGACTCTTCACGCTCAAACCCACCTTAAAGAAGACCTGGCCCCGCCATTTCTTCCTATAGCGGGAATAAATTTTGGTCAGAAGTTGGCCCTGGATTTACTCTCTACAATGCTTAAAGCATCTGAGAAAAAGCAAGTCACTCACCACGACTGCTTTCTCTTCGAATCGACTCAAGAAGTCTTCGGCTCTTTTTGGCCACAAGAGCTTAGGGACCACAATCTCTTTCTCCATAATGGTCTCTACCCTTGTTACAATCTTTATCAAACTCGTGATGGTGACTATATTGTTATGGCGTGTGTTGAAGAGAAGTTTTTGGCAGTGTTTTTTGTGAGTTGTTTGACTTTGGTGATTTTATAGATAAGCGGTTTGATACTTCGGGGGATACTCATAGGAAGCTTGTGGGGCTCTTTGAGGAACTTGAGACTGAAAAGGTTCAATATATTCTTTCTGATCATGATATCTGTATAAATGTCCTCAAGAAGACAAATTAAGACTGCTACCCCTAAATGGGGATGGAACTCTCCCATCCCCACGAAATCACTTCAAAACTTGCTCAAAATATTCAACAGTTCAAAAATAAGTTCAGTAAGCTTCTGTTATTAAACTACTGTAAGTTCTTTTTAACCCCACTTATGTAGAGCAGTTTAGGAGCTGTTTGGCACTATGCAACAGTGCCAGAAAGGCCCTAATTCTATCAGGAGTCATGATTGCACCGGCCAAGTGCCTGAATTTTCATAGATAAGAATTGGCATGGAAAGTGCTTTAGTAATAGCAAAGGATAACCAGACAGGAAGTTTGGACCAGGGGCCTTAAATTACACGCAGGACGTTTGTCGTTAATGGCCAGGGAGAAGCTTTATGAGAACTACAGTATTTAAATTTTTCACAATGGTTATCTTAGCAATGACTTTTCATATGCAAGGATATGCGAAGTCTAAAATCAAGAGAGTTGATGTAGAACTAGCGCAAGAGAAGTTCCAAGTTGCTATGGCGATTGAAACATATAGTGGAGAATTCTATGACCTAAGTGAAATATCTAATGTTAAAAAGACTAAGGGAAATATCCAAGATATAAGAAATAATAGAGATATCAAGCTAAGAAACGGAGAAGTTATTGATGCAAACTCAATCAGATACCTTTTCGTTACAACTAAAGAAAGTGCTAGAAAGCCTACAAAAGGAATCTTCAAGGCACCAGCAGATGAAGAATAAGAAATACCGCAGCTAATTCTAGGGAATTCTTAGAATTAGCTGAATAACATCGGGGTCACTCTCCAAAGACTCGACTCTCTTTCCATCTAAGACAAATTTTGCACCTACAGGAAAATTCAAATAATCAATTCTAAAACCAAGTTTTAAAACAAGATTTTCTATAAAACGCCCATCAAAGATAATTCGTCGTCCAACCCCTAAAAGATCCTTAATGATGTAACCGTCATCCCTACACATAGAATCACTTTTCAAAAGCCCTTTAGAAATCACCATGGTCTCAATAATGATCCTCGCCCCAGGCCTTGCCACTGACTTGAGCTTCAAGAGGTACTCTTGAACACTTTTAAGACTTCCGAGGCAATGTAGAAGATGAGAGTCCACAAATATATCAAATCTTTGATCCATGAGCTCAATATCGCTAACATCTA
>NZ_AUNJ01000423.1 GCF_000447775.1 Bacteriovorax sp. DB6_IX | reverse complement strand
AATATCAAGAGAGAGATTCCTCACTAACCTCTTTCCATACTTGGTAAGACAAAGAAATCATAGAGATATCCGAAGAGAATCGTCATACTTAAACTTAAACCAAATTGCCAAATCGGTAAGAAGTTATGAATCGTAAAAGTCATAAACCCAAGCATTAAGACGAGGGAAGAGACACATATAGGAATGAAGATAGAACGAGATTTCTCCTCGACTGTTAATTTCAAAATATCCCCATATATAACATGAAGTGTGGAATCAACAATCAATCCAAATGAGATACTAAATGTCATAATAGTAGCTAAATTAAGAGAGAGATCGAAGATGACAAAGAAAGATAACGTACACAGAGGTGGCGCAATATTAATAATTAAAAAGCTAAAGAAGTCTTTAATATTCTTTAAATAAAGTCCTACAAAAAAACTAATAAACAATAGGCTAAGTAAAAAACTCTCCAAGAGGGTTTCAATAATTTCTGCTTGCGAACTCATTAAAGAGTAATAGTTACCATAGAGTTGGTAAGACAATCCCCTAGCAATTAAGAGTTCCTCAACTTCACGAACTTTTTCCAAATAGATGTCAGTATCTAGCGAATGAGACAGAATTTGAAATTGATAACCATCTTCTGAATCTTGTTTTAACGGGACCCTTGCAAAAAGAGTCAAAGCGGCAAACTTATTATCAGGAAGAACCTTTTGCTGAGTATAAATATAATTGGCATTCTTAATACTCTGGATATTTGAGATAGCAATAGAATCATCTGAAAATATCTTAGCAACTTGCTCCTCGATAAGGGCCATATCTTGGGCCTGAGAATAGTTCTCAAAGAGATCAAAACGACTAATTTTAACACCTAATATCGGTGTTCCAACAAATTCATTCTCAACATACTTCGTTTCTTGGTAAATAGGAGACTTCTCTGGAAAGAAGTGCAACGCCTCTACCTGTAATCTTAGATCATTCTTTAAAAAGTAAAAACTCACAAAAGGAATAAGAAGAAGAATGACAACATGGCCCTTGCCAAGCCTTGGAGGTCTAAGATTAAACAAAAGCGGTCTAATATCCGCTTTAACAATTTTCTCATGAGTTAGCCTGTACGAAAGGAGTGTAAAAACTGAACTTAGGATGAGTCCAATTACAGAGATTAAAGAAAAGGACTTAACAGCAGGCACAGTACTTATATAAAGGGATAAAATCCCTAAGAACGTTGTAAAGAGCATAAATAATATTGGCTTCATCTTATGAGATTTCAGTTGCTGATAATCTTTAAATGTTAATGAAGAATAGAAAAGATGAATTATGAGACAGAATATAATAACAAAGGACACCAAGGGTGACATTGTCGAAAGTAAATTACTCTCGCCATAAATAAGCTTCATTAGCACTAATGCAAGAGGAATATTAAGAAGAGGATAGACAAAGAGCATAGCTGTAACGGCCAAAGACTTGGTAAGATAGAGCAAAAGGAAGAACGTGAGAAGAATTAAAGTTGGAAGTATCTTCGTTTTAATATCCTTAGTTGTTTCCCCAATTTCTTTATTTAGATAAGGAAGCCCCGCCATTGCAATAGGAACACTAATCTTTTTAAAATAAGATCTCATATGATCTAAAATTTTGGGAAAGTCTCGCTTAGAAACATCTTTAAACTTCACAAGATAAGCTTCATTTTCTTTATTTAATAATTTGATATCTAGTCGATCATAAGTATTAAAGAAGCTCCTTACATCACTTATCCCCTTCTTTCCCGATAGTGTATAAGGACTGACAATATCATATTCAAGATTAAAAGGTTTTAAACTATCTTCAATCGCTGCCTGACGGTCTTTGCCTACGCTAAAATAGAAGACCATAACATCTTCATTTGTTTCTAGTTTTGAGGATGTAGGAACGAGTAGCTTTTCATCATTATTTTGATACAAAGAGTCCGTATATCCTAAGCCTAGGGCGATCAAGACATAGAGAAGGATAAGTTGAAGTTTATTCATTCAACCTAACCTTAAAACTGATATCAAACTCATCTCTAACATTGGCAATAGCAATTGATGGATCAGGCACAGAAAAGTTTTTCAAGCTAAGCTTAGTCTTTCCCAGAATCATTTTCCACTCTCCATCTGCAACTAATTCAACATTGATTATAATATCTTTTTCAACATTACGAACTTTTAAAAGACCTTTTACTTGCTGTCTTTGTTTATTAAGATCAATACTACTAAGGGCCAAAAACTTTATTTCTGGATACTTCTTCACAGACAAAGTTTCCTCATACATTTTCTCATCACGAGAAGAGTTATCCGTATCAAAGGAGTCTGCCTTAATTGTAACTTGAATATCCTTTAAACTTTGACCATCTCTTCGATAATCAATATTGAACTTTTTTGCATACCCATCAAAACTCGTCGTAATAAATCCAAGTTTTGTGCTCTCACTCTCAAACTTTACAAACTCCTTCCCCTTAGAAGCGTCTTCATAGCTTGAGAATGTATATTCTTTGCCATATATATTGAATAGTAAAAGAAATGAACTTAATCCTATCAATATCTTCATTAAAGACTCCTTATCTTTAAGACCTCTCTTTCCAATTTTATTCTTAAAGAAAGAAAGAGAATATTTAAAATACTAAATATAATAGCAACTGTATTGAGCTCAAACAGATATGGCAGACAAAATATTTCTATAACAACACCGAGATAGTTGGGATTATTTGTTATCTTATAAGCACCTTCTTTAACAACAAACTGCTCAGGGATAATAAATACCTTTGTACTCCATAAATTACCTAGTCTACTCATTGATTCATATCGCAAGAAAGCGGCGAAGAATAAGAGAATAACAATAAATAAATTCTCCAAATTCGGAACAAAAACATAGCTAGTCTCATGGTATTTCATTTCATATTCCACAACAAGAAAAAGAAACCATGAGATATGAAGAACCATCATAAGAGGACGTTGCCACTTTCCGACTTCCTCATAGTTATGTGTGCCCTCATTTCTTCTTGAGATTGCAAGCTCAAACAGCCTATAGAGAACATAGAATGTCCAAATCGTATAAAACATTATGAGCACTTCCTCACTAATGTTATCTCACTATTAAAACCTGGCCCCATTGCGGCCATAACACCAATCTCATCTTTATTTCCCACATTTTGCTTTATAGAATCTTCTAATACATTAAGAACTGAGACAGATGACATATTTCCATGCTTTCTCAGACTGTCCCAACTATTTTGAAAGTCCTTCATCTCAAAGCCAAGGGCTTCTTGCATTGCAATCAAGACTTTTGGCCCGCCTGGATGACTTATAGAGAATTTTATATCATTCATATGATAATTATTACGATCCGTAAGCTGACTCACATTATCAGGGATATTTTCCATCACAATCTTGGAAACATTCTTATTTAGAACGAGTTTAAAACCTGAATCTCTAATATCCCACCCCATTGTGTCTTCAGTATTTCTATAAAAGTAAGCCCCATAATCTAGGACCTCATACTTACTTTCTTTGGCAAGAGGATGCTCATCTCCTACTAAAATAACACTTGCAGCGCCATCACCAAACAAAGAAGAACCGATTAAGTTTTCAAGGCTTAAATCCTGCATTTGAAAAGTCAAAGAGCATAACTCAACTGCACTAACAAGAACAATATCTTTAGGATTGGCCTTGAGGTAGTCATGGGCCCTATTCAAACTTGCCACTCCCCCTAAACAACCAAAACCAAATAACGGAAGTCTCTTCACGCTAGGACTAAATTCTAACTCATTCATAAGAAGGGTATCTAAACTAGGAATAGAGAAGCCCGTGACTGAAGTTGTAATGAATTGACTAATATCACTGAGTTCTAAATTAACTTCTTGTAAAAGCTCTACTATACTTCTCTTTGCTAACTTTAATGCCTCTTCTTTCCATATGGCATTTCTTTGAGCAAGAGTTTTCAACTGAAGAACATCTTTAACTTCAATACACATCGCCCTATTATCGACACATACACTCTTGGTGAATTTTTGCATATCTTCTTTCTTATCTGGCCATAGAGACGACAACATATCAAGAAAGTAGTCTTGAGAATATTCGTGCTCTGGAAAAACTGTTTTACTTGCTAGGATATAACTCATACTTCCTCCTTAATTTGAGATTAGTTTTAAAAGACCTTGAATTGGCGTATAGACATTTCCAATAATACCAATAAAAGTATCAGCTCTTTTTTGCTTCACTTTCAAGAATCTTGCTACCAGCTCACAAATTAGTGGTGACTTTATTATGAGCTGAAAAATACTATTTAAGAGATTTTTTTCCTTAAAATAACTTTCTCTTTCTTTTTGTAGGCAAGTAGCCCATTTTCATTAGGAAATCTTTTTAGAGAATCTCCTAGAATATAGGCACTTTGAAGAGCATTGAAGATGCCTTCACCCGTTAAAGGGTCAATAAAACCGGCACTATCACCGACATAGGCCAATTGCTCCCCCGCAATATGAGAGTTCCTATTCTTAAGAGAGCCTGCACTCTTAATAGGAGTCTCTTGATCAAGCTCAGAAAAGATGTGACATAACTCCGGAGAAGACTTGATATATTCATTAATCA
>NZ_AUNJ01000422.1 GCF_000447775.1 Bacteriovorax sp. DB6_IX | reverse complement strand
TATAGAAGAACTTATTCACCCCTTCCTTTAAAGCATCTTGAAATGACATATCTGCTTGACCTGAGACGAAATAGAAAACGGGTGATTCTTTATATGAATCTGACTTAACGAAGTCTAGAACCACTTTTCCATTACCATTAGGCATCTTGAAATCTGAAATGATTGCATCAAAACTTTGGGTTTCAAGGATTTCTAAGGCCTCATTCCCAGAAGAAGCTTGGACAGTAGAAAAACCTTCGAACTCTAACTCTTCAGCTAGAAGCTCAAGAATATCTGGTTCGTCATCTATTACGAGAACTCTTTTTGCCATTGAATCTTAATCCTTAGTGCAAGAGTAATGAGAAGGGCCAATCCAGTAATCCAAAAGAAATACTTAAAAGACCGTATACAAGATATGATAACCCTCGTACTAGAAAACTCAAAACCTTATTTTTGTATATCAATGAAGCATATTTAGGCGCTGTTGAATAATAGACATTTACGAACTCCTCCCCTAAATAATTTTTAAGGAGGTAGTTGTCTCTAATGTGCCTAAAATAATCGAGGACATAGTGATCTCTTTGGAAACCTGCCGTCACTAAGTAACATGATTTCTCTTCTAGCAGAGTTTCAATTGTTGTTGGTGTAATTGTCACACCAACATCATTTCCAATATTCGTTTGATAGCCAAACTTGTCCCTATAACGAAGAATAATATTAGCAGCAACACCATTAGTTAGACCTGATACTAAAATCTCACCTGATTCGTCACTTCCCAGATCATATGTATCAAGGCGTGTTGTTCCATTATATGAGATCAAGCCATTCATATAAGTTGTAGAGCTAACAGTTCCTGCAAAATCAATATAGGCCGAGGCATCACCCCTATCGCCAGTCACAGAAGTTATTTGTGTAGCCGAAGTTGCACCATCATCATAGTCATCTATATCTGTACTAGCATAAACTCTTACAAAGAGCCCTCCTGTATAATCAGAAGGCTTCATTTCATAACCGTTTGATCTCTGTGTTGAGTCAAAGAAAAAGAAGAAGTAGGCATCATCTACGACTGAAGAAGAGGCGTCTAAAGAGTCACAGTCAAATTCACTTGTAATGGCACAAATAGAGCTCGTTGTTAATGAGACATTAACTGGATCAGCTGTTCCAATATTGTAAGAGCTTGCCACAAAGTAGCTATCATCATCCCCATTTCTAATCGCAATATGAAAGTAATCCCCACTATCCACATCCAGATCCAATTGGAATTTAATGGCACCACCTCCACTTTTAGATGGTATCCCAGATGAGACAAGGTAGTGGTAATTATCCTGGCTTCCACCAGAAGACTTAAAAGGGAGATAAACTTTGTAGGCCGCTTCTTTAGATTTCCCATCACCAGAGCTTGTGGCCACAAGCGAAAAGTCAGTCCCAGAACTCGTCACTCCATAAACAATAGGATCGTCTATATCTGCCATTTGAACAGTTGAAGAATTGGCAACTTGGGCGGCCATAGAACAGATGAGAAAAAGGGTCATTAAATAAAGATTTCGCATAGTAAAATTATCACTCTTTGCCTGACACACTGTCAAATGATTATCTTTCACCGCAATGCAACTAAAGAGAGATCTTTCGAGCTAGAGATTGTCAAAAAGCAGGAGTTTATGAATAATAAGCAAATGAAAAAGATCACTCTAATCACACTCCTATTTTTAGTCAGCTGTATAAATCCCAACTCATATGAGAATAAGGCGAAGATTGTAGAATCTATGGCCACTTCTGTGACAATGGAAAACAAAGATATCCCCTTCATTGAGGCCAAGGACTTAATGTTCAAGATGACGCAGAAATCTTATGACTCAATTGTAGTCGATGCCCGCTCTGAATCGGAACAACTTGTCAGTATGATTCCTGGAGCTGTTCCAAAGCATGTCTTTGATAAGAACAAAGAGAATTTCAAAGATAAAGAGATCTTCACTTACTGCACTATTGGAGCAAGAAGTTCAGCCTATGCACGAGAACTTATAAAGAATGGCTTCAAGGCCACATCTCTAAAAGGTGGAGTTCTTTCATGGGCACAAGCTGGAGGAATTTTTGATAATGGTGGAGTTCAAACTAAGAAAGTAAAATTTCTCAATGACGCTTGGAATATTCTCCCAGAGGGATATGAGGGAGTCACACCATAAAAGTCATCAATATCAATGGAAATATTCTTGATTCTGAAAATGCTAAGATCTCAGTTTTCGACAGAGGTTTTCTCTTTGGTGATTCTGTTTATGAAGTAACAGAGGCCATTTCCAATCGACCTATCTTTATGGATGAGCACTTGGAAAGACTTTGGCAGTCTGCCAATAAAATCCACATGCCGATTGCTTTTACAAAATCAAAAATCATGGCCGAGGTAAAAAAGACTCTTGAAGTCCTCAATGTAAAAAGGGCCTATATCAGAATCATTATCACTCGAGGTGAAGGTGAGATTACTCTTGACCCTCAAGCCGCTAGTCAAAATAACTTGGTTATCATAACCAAAGAACTCAGTGAGAATCCAAAGTGGTGGTACAAAGATGGCGTTGAAATCATCATTGCCGATACCAAGAGAACATCAGTTGATTCAATGGACCCATCTGTTAAGTCGGGAAATTATCTCAACAATATTCTGGCCTATAACGAAGCCGTTAAAGAAGGAGCCTTTGACGCTGTCATGCTCAATCACGATGGCCATGTCACAGAAGGCACAACAAGTAATATCTGGATCGTTAAAGACCAAATTCTCGTAACTCCCCCACTAAAGGCCGGTCTTCTTGGTGGAATTACGCGAGCAAAGATCATCGAACTCTGTAAGAGTGAAAATATCCAAATCGAACAAAGAAATATAACTGCGCAAGAACTACAGGATGCAGATGAATCTTTTCTGACATCTCAAACTCGAAGAATTGTTCCAGTGGTTAAAGTCAACAAGACACCTCTAGGATCTGGAAAACCAGGGAAATTAACCCTCGATATATTAAATAAATATAATAAACTAATATAGAAATTTACTCACCAAGGGGCAGCAATGGAAATATCAAAGCAATTAGAGCTAATTGATTTTTCATCTCTCAATGTCGACTATGCCGATATTAGAGTTGAGAAAACAGATGAGACAATGATTCTCTATCGTGAAACAGATTTAAGAGAAGCTACAGAATCACCTTCTCTAGGAGCATTCCTACGTGTACTTAAAAATGGTAATTGGGCCTTTAAGGCCACAACTGAGCTAAATAATCTTCAAGACGAATTTAAAAAGCTTGAAGCAAGAGTTGAGCTTCTTCCAGAAGGCGAAAATCTTTCTTGGCCAAAGAGAGAGGCGAAACACTATGAAGTCATGAAGTACGCAGAAATCTCTTGTAATAAGGCCTCTCTGAAAGAAAAGAAAGAATTCTGTTCGGCCCTCATTCCAACACTTATGGAAGAAGAAATGATTCAAGGACCGATTGTTGTCTATAAAGACCAATACAAGGAAAAATGGTTTAGAGCATCTGATGGCGTCAGTTATCACTACGACTACAATCATGCTGGTGCCTATGCGGCCTTCACTCTTAAAGACGGAGAAAATAGATATGATGACAGTCATAAGTACTTCTTCCAAAATGTCATAGGTCAAAAAGATAAGGCCATTGAAGAATTGAAAAAGACAATTGCAAAGGCCAAGCCATTTGTGAATGCACCAACTGTCGAGGCCGGAAAATATCGCGTTGTCCTAGACTCTGAAATCACAGGTATCTTTACTCACGAATCTTTTGGACACAAATCAGAAGCTGACTTTATGTTGGGTGATGAGACGATGAAAGCGGAATGGGAAATGGGCAAAAAAGTTGCCTCTGACATTCTTTCAATTGTTGATGATGGAAACTGGCCAGAGACTTCTGGTGATCTCCCTGTAGATGACGAAGGAAATAAGAAAGAAAAGACATATCTTATTAAGGATGGAAAATTAGCAGGAAGACTCCACTCTACACAAACGGCCATTATGCTAGATGAAAAACCGACAGGTAATGCACGAGCAATGAACTTTCAATATGAACCAATTGTTCGTATGACAAATACTTATATTGAGAAAGGTGAAAAATCCCTTGATCAATTAATTGCAGGTATCGAATCAGGACTCTTCATCGAAGGTGCCAGACACGGAATGGGAATGAGTACTTTTACAATTGCTCCAAGCAAGGCCTATAAGATTCAAGACGGGAAGATCACTGATCCTGTTAAAGTTTCGGTTATCTCAGGAAATGTCTTTGAAACACTCAACCTCATTGAAGAAGTTGGAAATGATTTTCACATTGCCTCAAGTTCACTTGGAGGGTGTGGAAAGATGGAACAATTCCCTCTGCCAGTTGCAGATGGTGGACCAAGTATCGTTGTTTCTGAAATGACTGTGAGCTAATTGAAAATTAAAGGAAATCAAAATGATTGAAGAATATAAGAAACTCAAAACAAAGAACCTAACCATCAATATTCAAGCTGATGCGATTAATGAAATTAGAGAGAAGATGCTTGAGAAGAACTCGGCCAGAATCTTTAATGATGGAAAGATATTCTCGGCAAATTTTCTGGGAAAAATCGAACGCGAAGAATTAAAGACAAGGGCACTACAAAACCAATATGGCGCCCTCGATTACGACTATGATTTAAATTCTAACGTGACTCATAAAGAAGACTTTGGAAAGCGCCTTGAAGATACTCAAGTTGTCGCCTTAACAAAGAAGCTTGTTGATCACTTTAAAAAAGAGCTTCCGGACTTTATTTACTCTGGAAAATTTGATTATGAAGAAAATGATTCAGACCTCGAAGTCTCTTCTGGAATTGATCTTAAAGTAACAAATTCTCACGCTGGTGGATACTTTGTCCTCAAGAGAAAGGGATCCCCAAATATCATGGACTCGATGGTTGCTTTTGGAACAGGAACTGGAGATATCGATCTTAATAGCTTTAACCACTTCATCGATCTTCATAAGAAATTTGATACTGTTGTCGATATGGAAGCAGGAAAATATCCTGTTATTTTTGTCAGTGAAAAAGATTTCTTAGCAAAGTTTAGACAGTCTTGTTCACCAGATCAATACCACCAAGGCTCTGCTTTTTATTCAGGAAAATTAGGAGAAAAGATCTTCCACGAAGATATCAATTTTAATGATGTCAGATGTGATGAAAAGCATGGTCTCTTCGCCAAGTATGATCATGAAGCTCAAGCTGTTGAAAAAGAACTTCCTCTCATTAAAAATGGTGTTTTCACTAATATTATCTACGATAAGAAAACAGCAAAGAAGTATGATGGAAAGCTTACTGGAAATGGGAAACGCGATTTCAACACGGCCATGAAACCAATGGCCTATACATTTGATTTTGCCCCAGGAAAGAAGAGTTATAGTGAGCTCGTCTCTTCTCAGGACAAGTGTATTGTTATCATCATGGCCGGTGGTGGTGATACAACTTCAAGTGGTGATTACTCAAGCCCTGTCCAACTCGGTTTCTTCTTAGAAAATGGAGAAATCAAAGGAAGAACACCTGAAATTACAATTACGGGAAATATTAACAAGATGATGGGTGAAGACTTCATCGCTATTTCTAACGATGAATTCTTCCCTCTTAGATCACATAGCTTTATGTGCCACATGAATATTTTAAAATAAAGCGCAAAAAAAAAGGGGAGCAAAAGCTCCCCTCTCATTTTACTTATAAATTACTTCTTAGTTGCATTTTCAATATAGAGCCATGCTCTCATTCCACAGAAATAGTTGCAGTTTCCGTTATTATCAACAGAGTAACCTGTTTCAGTCTTAGTAAGAGTTACTTCACATAGACCAAGCTTATGCTCTTGTGAACCAAATTCATAGATCTCAACAGGTTCAACGACTTTTAATGCCGTTCCAACATTATAAACATTTGTTGATGTGAAATCACACGAGTGAGCATTTCCACCCCAAGTGCTAATATTTACTTTTGTGACTTTTGAATCAGTTCCTTCTGACTTCGTTAAAGTTAATTTATTCTCGTCTTGAACAAGACAGACTTCAGAATCCCAAATCCCACCACTTTCAGAACACTCTGCTTCATCTTGGATATAGTAAACAGCAAAACCTGTTGGCTCAGCATAAGTCTCAACAGTTTCCCCAAAGGCCTGTGCAGTTAGTAAAAGCGCAACTAAACAAATTAACTTCTTCATAGAATCTCCCTCAAAATGATGATGAATTAAAATATTTGGACAGCTCTATCACCAGTAATCTGCCCTGTCTCAGAGAATGTAAAACTTACTCAACACCATTTATTTGACGCAACGTAAGAAAGGCTATTATTTTCACACTCTAGTAGACTCTTTGATTGACAGAACTACCTAAAAACCTGTATATTTCGTCAGTCGCATTCAAGTATTAATTAAGATTTAGGGGCCCAGAGCAATCTGGAGATGTGATGCGGCTTTGGCCATGTCCCTTAAATCAACAACTTAGGAGCTTATATGGCAAAGAGTACTACGGCGAGATCACGTTTTAAGATCCAAAGAGCACTTGGTGTTGAACTACCAGGTCTTGGTAAATCAGGAGCACTAGAAAGACGTCCATACGGACCAGGTGTTCACGGGAACAGAAGAAAGAAGATTTCTGACTATGCTGTTCGTCTAAAAGAAAAACAAAAACTAATGTTCCACTACGGACTTAGAGAAAAGCAACTTGTTACTTACGTAAAACAAGCTAAGAAAAACACTGCAGGAAAGCCTTGGATGGAAGTTCTTATTGAAACT
>NZ_AUNJ01000421.1 GCF_000447775.1 Bacteriovorax sp. DB6_IX | reverse complement strand
TTATAAGTCGCTTCAAAATTAACCGGACCAAAGGGCCTTAATTTCATCCACACACTTGGTCGATAATCTAGACGTTGGACATTTCTCAGGTACTGGCCTTCTCCAACATGATTCTGTTTAAAATAAGCAAGATCCAAATTTTGATCAAAAGAAATTTTCGAAATCAAACCTGAAGATTGAAGAAAGTTAATAGGAGTATGAGACATTTCAAGATGTCCAAGGTTTTGCACATAAGAGTGATCAAAGCCTTTGGCATTGGCAAAGAAGGCATTATTCATAAAGTTCCCTTCTACACCAAAGAAGAAGTTGGGAAAAACTTCTTGAAAACCGACTTTATGCCCATGCTCATTATTTAACAGTCTCTTCTCAATATAGACATTGTAATCACTAAGAATATCAAGATCAGAAAGTTGCTTACCTTCAACAAAGAAAGTCCTATCGTTGCTAGGCTTATAGAAGAAGTCATAGTCATAGAATTGACGAAGCTTTCTATCCCCTAACTTATCCTCATTAATTTTTCCTGGGGCCCAAACTTGATCGAAGCTCTGAAGATTGTAGAACTTAAAATCAGAGTTATTATTGATGGCCTTGCGATATTCCCATTCTAAACCTAGTCCTCTTTGACCGTATGAAGTCGGAGACAACGTTAAGTCAGAGCTTTGGTTTATGGCCCAGAAAAAAGGCTGCTGAAGATAGAAACCTCTTTCTAAATCAAAGCCTAGTTTAGGAAAGAGTAATCCCGTCTCACGATCCTTCTTTATAGGAAAAACAATATAAGGAATATAGACGATGGTCACACCTTTTATCTTAATAAAGGCATGCTTCATATAGACATACTGGTCTGGAATAATTCGTACTTCACCACCTTGTACACTCCATGAGCCAGGGCAATCACGACAAGTTGAGTACTCAGCATCCTCGGCCTCTAAGTGCCCATCAGCATATCTCACAATCTTCTTTCCAAAGATCGTAAAGTTTTGATCAACAAGCTTAGCATCATGAACTGTCATTTTGGCGTCTTTAATAGAAAAGTCTATCTCAGTACCATATAGAGTTATCTGAGGCCCAACATAGCGAACATTTCCCCATACCTTTGCACTTGATGGAGTAAGCGATGCCTTTTCTCCATAGATAGAGTCAGTCTTTAATTTGATAATAACATTACCATGGGCCTCGTATGTATTTTCCGAGCTCTTATGGAAGGCCTTGTCTGAAAGAATCTGGACTTCGCTATTCGCACCAAGATTCAAAACTTCTTTTGCAAGAGCGTGGTCCTGGACAAAAAATGCAAGTACAGCAAGACTAATCAAACATATGAAAGTGCTTTTGAACTTCAGAGATGAAGAAGTATGAGCCAGTGATAATAATTTTTTTATTCTTATATTTGTCATCAAGTAAATAATTCCAATCATCAAGATATGAGAAGTCATCGTTTTCATACTTCTTCAAATCATCTTTAGAAATTGCCCTTGGCCCTTGAAAAGAGCTCAGCCACCTCTGTGAAAATAAACAAGGATATTTACTATATAAACTAAGAATACTCTCAATTTGTTTTTCTCTTCCTGAAGAGAAACTGACAACTAAGAGATCATCATTTGATACTACAGCTTCTTCCTTGAGCATTTTTAACATCTTACGATGTCCATCCAAATTATGGGCACCTATAAAGATAAAATCTCGCTCTCGAAATGTCACCTTTTCTCTACGACCTTTTGTCTGAGGCCAATGTGGATTGTCATCGACTTCGCGGTGACACAACGTGACAAACAGCTTCTTCGCCAATTCTCTATTTCTTTGCTCATAACTTAATGCAGGACTTAATTCTAATTGAGTCAGCTGTATTTCATCACGCTCACACCAAGTGGCCAATATTTGTTGGAGATGTTTCTGCTCAACAGCACTTATCAACTCTCCTGAGCTTCGAGTGATTCCATACTTTTCAAAGAGAATTTCTTTAAGAGTTTCACCTAGTATCTCTGTGTGATCGAGTGAGATAGAAGTCAAAGCACAGAGCGGGTTTGAAAAGATATTAACTGCATCAAATCGCCCCCCCAACCCAACTTCTAAGAGCAGATAGTCAGGAAGCTCATTTGAGACTTCTTTAATAAAGAGATAAAAGAGTGCCTCATAGAATGAGAGTCCCTCTTCTTTTATAAAATTCTCATATTCGTCTAAGAGCATATCGAGACGATCATAGCTCATAGGCGCTGAATTAATCGTCAGCCTCTCAAGAATTGTGAGAACATGGGGGCTAGTCCAACAACTTACCTTCTGAGTTTTCTCAGCTCCAGTACTAGGTGCATAAGTCTCCAGCAAATATTTCAGAGCATGAGTCGTTCCACCTTTGCCATTGGTACCACCAATAACGACAACTTTAGTTCCATGGGACTCAATTCTTTCTATAGAACCAGCTAAGAAGGCCTTTATATTCTCCAGCCTTGGCCTAAAGCCTTCAATTCCAGTCAGTGAAATTAGGCGCTTCATCACTTTATCCTCTCTTTGAGGACAGTATATCTTATTGATATTATAGGTATTATTCACTTTCACGACCTTTTCACTCAACTTAATTTACTAATATTCCGATAAAATTTAACGGAGAGCTAGAAATAATGCAAATAATTAAGTGTTTTCTTATATTTACTCTATTATTCAATTCAGTCTTTGCTGAAGAGTGTAGACCTGCATTAATCAAGGCCATTAAAGCACATATGACTGAGAATCTAGAAGGCTCAGCAGGATTTAAAGACTTGGTCGAAAAAAGAGCGCAGCTTGCTCTTATTAAATCATCCCTAAATTTCTACATGATTCAGAATCAATATCATAATGATCCAAATCTAGATAAACAACTCAAGGGAATGTTTAGGGCCATGCCTCCTCATACCATAAAGGCACAGGATCAAATGTACGCTCTTTACAAGAGAATGCTTGGTCTGACATTACCATCTCAAGTTTTACAGAAACCAAAAGATACTAACCCGTTTTCACCTGCAAATATAGCACAGGCCATCGGGCTTTCAGGAGCAGCACCAACAGAACAAAAGCCAATCAGGCAAGTCTTTGTCACACCTCCTTATAAGCCAATGGATACATTAGACATGGTATTGCAGTCTGTGAATGATATGGATCTCGAAGCAAGTCTTGAAGCCAGACAATTTGAGAGCATGCTTCAACAGGCCCTCGTTTCACAAAGTCATCTCATCTTCAAAGATCAGGACCTCACCGGTAACGAGTCAGAGCAGAGGCGCAAAGAAATTGAAGAGCAAAATGCTCTAAACAATAAACTCAGAATGAATAGTGTTGACTCATTTATTCTTCGTAACGCTATGATGGGAATGACGTCAAAAGACGATAACGATAATATTCTTGATTTCACGTTAAGTCAGATGAAGCGTCACTTTTCTCAAAGAGCATACCCAGAACAAGATAAGACACATATTGAAGGTAAGACTCAAGCTTACTATAAAGACTTTAAAAAACTCTTTGCAAAAGAAATTGAAAACGCCCTTCCACTAGTGATGAAAAACCTAAGTGAGGAATGTCAAAGAAATCTTGAGTCGGATATGAATAATCCATGTTTTGCGATGGGAATTCTAACAGAGGACTTTGACGATTTCGAAAAGATCCTCCTCGCACTCAAAGAAAAACCTGTCATAGATGAAGCCTACCTCCATGTTGCAGGAACAAGTGCTGATATCAAGTGTGAGCTTGAATTAAATGAAGAAACTCAAGAGTACAATCTGATTCTAGATGCGAATTTAAAGAACTTTGAAGGTATCACAAAGCCAATTTGGTCCTTAAATGTTGGGGAACATAACTTCCCTATTCAAAACCAAGACAAGCTAACAGAAATGCGATTCAATGAAATCATTAATGTTGGAAAAGAAAGTGATATCCCAAAACAGCTTACTTTTAAGCACACACAAGATATTACATCGACACCAAATATCTCTTTTATGGAAGAAAAGGCCACGGCGACGAGAGAAGGTAATAAAACTAGTTTTAATATGGACCTCACAAAGTGTGTCAATCACCCTGCGGCCAATCCAGAACCAAAAGAAGTGGTGGCCCCGGCCCCAGTTGAAACAAAAACTGAAACAAACCCACCTGTTGTGAAGCCAGAAGAAACAAAGGCAGAGGAAGGTGACTTTGCAAGCTTGGATGTCGAAGCAAAAGACAAAGAAGTTAAACTAAGCATTAAGTCTCCAGAAGGACAGACTTGTGGATTCTCAAGTTGTTCTCCACAGGACTCTGGAAAACCGAAGTCCAAGAAAAGTTGTAAAGTCTCAGATGAAAATGAAGAGACCTTTAAAAGAGATATGGAAAAAGGATATAGAGTCTACGTTTTCTGTAAGGAGAAAGACTCTGACGATTACAAAATTGCGAAGAAAAAGAATGGAAAGAACCTTTGGCACTTCATTGGAAAATGTGAAGCTGATGCTTGTTTCTCATCTTCAAATGATGACTTTAAGCTACCTGTGACTCCTCCAAAACCACCACAGAGCCAAATGCCGAATATCCCTATTCCAGATATGCCTGTCTTATTAGAAGGATAATATGATATAAAAAAAGCTCCTAATAATGGAGCTTTTTTATTTGTGTCAAAATTATAAAACTAAAATACAAAGTTTGAATTATCTGAACCAAGTATAGTTATACGAGATTCATTAAGAGATGCAATTTCTTGATAAAGTTGCCCTTGGAAATTTGGCTTTAAATGGCCAAGAAAGACAGGAACATCTTGTGGCATTTTCTTCAATTCTTCTTTCATTGTCGCTGGCGTGTGATGGCGACTATCAATAGCGACCTGAGTAAGACTATTAGGAAAACTCACCTCGCAGAAAATACCTTTCAAATTCTTCTTTTCTTTGGCCATTTCCCAAATTCGATCTGTTGGCCCAGTATCTTGAGTAAAGACAACACTTGCTCCATCTTTTTCTATAATAAAACCAAGCGAGCCCGCATAGTGATTCACCTTAACGGCCGTGACAGTATAATCACCAATCTGTTTGACCTCTTCTGCTTCAAATCTATTAAATCTAAGCGTTGGATCCTGTGCACTTGGCAACTTGGTAAAGTCAGGCCAAATGGCGTCATTAAGTAAGTGAGTCATGACATTGTCTTCAACTTCTTTACATGTCCAAATCTCAAAAGGTTTTCCTCGCATCCCAAAGCAGTTATCTGCTAGAAAAGCGAGGTCTGAAATGTGATCGAGATGTGAGTGTGAAATGAGGATATTATCGATAAGAGCTTGTTCTGCGATAGGAATACCACTAGCAACTGAACCAGCATCTATTAGTAATTTTCCATCAATTAAGTATGAAGTCGCCCTAAAGCCTGGAGAAACACCTCCATGTCCTCCAACAATTTTTACGATCATCGAAACATCCCTTTCTCTCTATAGTATTTATTTTAACCGGCTTTTTTAATTTTTTCCATCTTTTCTGGTCTATACATCTTAGTTTTCTTGAAGGCCCTATCAAAAGCATCAACGACCTTTTCAGAAAATTGTGTTCCCCTATTATCTAAGATTTCTTGCCAAGCAATCATCGGAGGTAGACCTTTTCGATAAGGACGATTTGAAATCATGGCATCAAAAGTATCAGCAACAGAAATAATCATCGCAATAACAGGAATCTCATCCCCTTTTAAACCAAAAGGATAACCCTTCCCATCAGGTCTTTCATGATGAAATCTCATCCCATCAACAACCTCAGAAAGAGACTCAATATGCCCAAGAATTTCATAACCTAAACGCGGATGTTCTTTCATAACAAGAAATTCATCTGCAGTTAAAGGTGCTTTCTTCTTTAAAATATTATCTTCAATCCCAATTTTACCAATATCATGAAGAACTGCTGAGAGCTTCAAGTTATTCATATCCTCAAAGGCCAAGTCTAATTCCTTCCCAATCATTCAGAGAAGTGACGAACACGCTTTGTATGACCACCCGTATATGCATCCTTCTTACCAATAGCATCAGCTAGAGACTCGACAACCTGTAGAAATTGATTTTGCAGCTTTTGAAAAAGCCTAAAATTTTCCAATGACATTGTCATTTGGTTCGCAACGGCCTCCGCAAAATGAATATCTTCTTCCGAAAAATCCGAACCTCTTTTATGAGAGGCCTCAATAACACCTAACAACTCTCCTTTTGAAAGAAGTGGAATAAAGAAGTAAGCTATCGGCCTTCGACTCTACTAAATACTTAGGAGAACGCTTTATTCTAATGTCTGAATTAATATCCGTAATATGTAAGATGGCACTGAAATATGCACATGATCCAAGAAATGTATTTTCATCGATAGTTATTTCGATATTATCGACTTTAGAATCTTTATAAAAAGTATGTTCTAAA
>NZ_AUNJ01000420.1 GCF_000447775.1 Bacteriovorax sp. DB6_IX | reverse complement strand
GCAAGATAAGCAAATCCTAGAGAGATTAAAAATCATTAGATAAGAATAAAAACTTAGAGTTTATTATTGAGCCTCTGGCAAAATTGCCAGCTATTATTGGTGCTTCTGACCTCTATATTGGTAATGATACAGGTCTCAAGCATTTGGCCATTGCCTGTGGTGTAAAAAGTTACACTTTCTTTGGACCAGAGCCTCCAAATGAATGGCACCCTTATAATAAAGAAAAGCATCCGTACTTCTATATTGAAGACTTAGAATGTCGAACAAGAGAAGCCCATTACTGTGGATTAAATCAGTGTGACTCCATGATATGCTTAAACGATATACAGGCCATCGATGTATTTAATACAATTAAGAAGGATCTAAGAAATGTATAGGCTAGAATTAGAACAACTTAAAATGAGTATCTATGAAAAGCTTCATGAAATCTCGGAAAGAGAACTCAAAGTTGATATAAAGAAAGATAAGTCCTTTGTCACAGAATTTGATTTATTTGTTTCAGATAAAGTAAAAGAGATATTTACAAAGAGACACCCAGACTTTCACTTTTATAGTGAAGAAGATCCTGAAAGTTTTGACTTTCCTGCGATTGTATTAGACCCAATTGATGGGACAAGAGAATTTGTTAAAGGCTATGGAGAGTGTGCCGTTTCTCTTGCCATTCTTTATTCAGCAGATGTTGATAATCCCAAAAATTTTGGATGGATATATAATCCATTTTCAGGTTTTGAGATTTCTAATAATCTTCATGTTCCTGTTGAACAGAGAACTCATGTACCACCTACAATTAATATCATGGTCTCACGAACAGAGTGGGAGAAGAACTTAATTAACCATGAGCTGAGTAGAGATACTGTTGTTATCCCAATGGGAAGTATAGCCTATAAGTTGGGGCTTCTTGCAGCAGGAGCATGTGATGTCGTAGTTTCTAAACGTGATAAAAACATCTGGGATATTGCCGCAGGAATAATTATCTGTCATGCAAGAGGAATAAAGTCATACTCGAATGGAGAACTTATCACACGATTAGATAAGAAGAGATATGATCATGATTTTATCTGGGGTAAAGAACGTGAAGTTCAAATCGTAAAAGATTTGATTTAATTACTCACACGCCCTTTCCCAGTTTGGTATATCTTTTAAGGCCTTATTATAGTCTTCTGAACAACCAGAGATAGGAACAAATGAATAATAAAGAGATCCGCCTGCGATTTTTTCCATGATATCGCGACCTTTATTCGGTGGGAAGGCCGGGCAACCAAAACTTCTTCCCATTACTTTCCCTGTGTTATAGTAAGCCTCATGCATAACAACACCTTGGGCTCTAGCTTTGTCGTTGACACCTTTTGAAAGTCCATCCATTCTCATTCCATTGAAGCTTTTTCCATCAACTCTAAATGTTGGCCATCCTTTTCTACCTTTTTTCTGCTCATCATGTGACCATGACATATAGAATTCACCAGTCTTAAAAAATCCTGGTCTTGTAAGAGCGTATTGATCGTGTTGAACTGATTTTCTAAACTTTGACGGGATACGGCAACGAACCATTCTACCATTATGATTACTGGCCCTAGTCACTTGGCCCTTATTAATTGTAGCATCTGCAAATTTAATTCTTTGGCCATTTACTTTTGCGCTCCCACTTCCGTGAGAAACTTTTTCTGTGCTGACCTTTCCCGTTCTCATATCAAGTAAGAAGAATCTTTTCTTTGTTGATGATTGTGAATAGTCTGCAATCGTTATATAGTTTTGATTCTTGAATTTCTTATTATTCTTATCATAGTAGGTGAGGGCTTGTTTTAAAGCTTCTTTTGGAACACCTGCATTGAGAAACTTCTTATAATGCTTACAAGTTCCACCTCTAAGAAATTTTTCCCCGATATTAATCATCTGCTTTGCTGTTGGTTCAACAGAGTCTGCAGGGGTTTGAATTTTTGGATCACAAATGACTTCTTCAGGCTCCGCATAAACATCAGCTTGAGTTTCAGATTCCTCAAGTTGTTTGATTATTCGGTCAATGTCCGAGTTATTAGCGTGGGCAGAGGTCGTTAAACCTAAAATCAATAGTATAAGTGCTTTCTTCATATCTTCTCCATCCTTCTAATCGGTAAGTGAAGATAAAAAGTTTATAGCCTAACTAGTTAAAATTAGTTGAAAATATCCTCAAAATCCTTCATTGTGAGTTTTCCAGTGAAGAGATTATCGTCATCGTCAGGAAGGAGATCTTTAAAGAGCTCTCGCTTCATTTCCTGTAGCTTGAGAACTTTTTCTTCCACTGTATCTTTAATAACAGGTTTAAAAACAGTTAGCTTGTTTTTCTGCCCAATACGATAGGCCCTATCAATGGCCTGACTTTCAACAGCAGGGTTCCACCATGGGTCCATAATAAAAACGTAACTGGCTGCTGTTAAGTTAAGACCAACACCACCAGCTTTTAAGGAAATCAAGAAAAGAGGCGTTTCACCTGATTGGAAAGCATCAACAGATTTTTGTCTTTTCTTCACGCTTTGTGACCCGTCAATTCTAGAATACTTCCAACATCTATCATTAAAGGCGGTTTCTATAATATCGAGATAGGTCGTGAACTGAGAGAAGATGATCGCTTGGTGACCTTCTTCAAGTAACTGTTCGACATTCTCTAGTAGGAACTCGACCTTAGTTGATTCGAGGTGCTTATAGTGTCTAGAGGCAGAGTTGTCATGATCTTGCCAGAGACAGCTCTGTCTAAGTTCAAGCAATCCTTTTAGGATCTCTCCATATTTTTTCTTCTTCGGTGCAGACTGGATTTTTGCTTTTATTGATTTGAGCTTATCCACGTAGAAATTCTTCTCTTGGTCGTTGAATCCAAGGACAACATTATTTTCTACTTTCGGTGGTAAATCAGTCAGTACTTGCGTTTTGGTTCTTCTTAAAATAAATGGTGCCGCCGACTTTCTCGCAAAGACACGAGACTTTGGGGTAGAGCTTGATCTTAAGAATCGTAAATCTCCCCAGATTCCAGGGATCGCAAGGTCAATGATATTATAGAATTCAGCGAGATCGTTTTCTACAGGGGTACCTGTTAAACAAACTCTAAAATTAGATTTAATTTTTCTTGCCGCATATGCACCTAGTGAACGCATATTCTTAAGGTGTTGAACCTCGTCCATGATAAAGATATCAAATTGATCTTCTTCAAAATAGTTTTCAAGTTCTCTTTTAAGAATACCGTAACTTGTAAGAATAACTTTCTTATCCTTAGGCATTTCTCTATTTGCCCCATGAAAAATGTGGACATCAATATTAGAAAACTTCTTAAATTCATTTTCCCAGTTTAAGAGAATTGAAACAGGGCAGACAATAAGAACTCTATCAATCTTATCGTAAATACTTTCTAGAAAGCAGATTGTTTGAATTGTCTTACCAAGACCCATATCATCAGCAAGACAGGCCCCAAGTTTATTTTCGTAGAGAAATCTTAGCCAATTGTAACCAGTCTTTTGGTACTTTCTTAGAATTTTATCGAATTGTTCAGGAACTTCGTATTGTGGCATCTTATCGAGAGTTTGAAGCTTTTCACAAAGATCGATTTCTTCTTGAGTAAGGGCCCCTTCAAGGCCTAGCTTCTTAAGTTCAAAGAGCTCAAAAATTCTTGCACGGTTAAATGGTAAGATAAACTTTTTAAAATGCCCTTCTTTAACCTCTTCCTTTGTTTCTAGCTTCGTGTACTTGTTAACAAAGCGAAGAAGATCTCTTTGGTCATTATTTAAAAGAACAACACCATTTGTCGTAATCGCAATGTTGTTTTCAAGGTCAGCGTTTTGAATGACATCCATATCGTCATCAGATATTTCTAGTTCCAGATCGAACCAACCAGATCTTCCAATTTGCTTTCTTTCAAAGCGGATTCTAGAACTCCAACTACTTAACTCTGCTTTGTTGTAGAATACCTGAACACCAAAAGGAGTTGTGATCGTGTAGAATTTAGAGAGACCTTGAACCATCGAATTCATCGATAATTGAAATATAAGTTCATTTGTATCTCTATAAGAGTATGAATATCTAAAAAACTGTTCACCAAAATCAGCAACCATTGAGTTGAAGATATGGAGAATGACTTTGTTATCAAATTTATAGAATTTCTTATTTTCTAGGTCATAGTTAAGAGTAAAGTCTTTATTAGATAAGTCTTCTATAGATCTAATCCATTGAACTTTCTTCGATTTTCCTGAGAGCTGCTTCTTATTAAGCAT
>NZ_AUNJ01000419.1 GCF_000447775.1 Bacteriovorax sp. DB6_IX | reverse complement strand
CACCTTTAGGAAGAGAGAACTTTTGAATAGACTCAACGATCTTTTCTTTATCTCTAAGATCTCCTGCAACAACAAGGAATGAGTTAGAATTATTATAGTACTTATTTCTAAATTTAGAGAGTTGTTCTCTTGTAAACGAGCGGATTGTCTTTTCATTTCCTAGAATCGGGTGAGCATAACCACCAGAGAAGCATGACTTCTGAATCTTTTGGAATGAGAATTGATTTGGATTGTCCTGACTTCTTCTAAACTCTTCGAAAACAACTTCTCTTTCTGGAATAAGATCTTCTTCTTTAAACATTGGGTTTGAAACCATATCTAAGAGAATATTCACTGTTTGATCTAAATTAGAATTAGGAGTGTTGATATAATAACAAGTGTAATCAAATGAGGTAAATGCATTAATCTCACCACCAAATGATTCGACTTCATGAGCAATCATGGCCCCTGGTCTTGTTGGAGTTCCTTTAAAGAACATGTGCTCTAGAAAGTGAGCGATCCCATGATCTTCCTTGTCTTCTAAGGTACTTCCAGCTCTGAACCAAATCTGAGCAGTTGCCGCGGTACTTCCTGGAAGATCGACAAATATAACTTCTAAATCATTTTTTAACTTATCTATTTCGTATTTCATTTACAAGGACACCTTTTTATTGAGATATAATTAATAGGATAACTAACTACGTGAAAAAAGTAATGCAAGCAAAACTAGCCGTAAAATCACTTTATTTACATTACCCCTTTTGTCGTCACCTTTGTAACTATTGTGACTTCTATAAGAATATTCCAAAGAATGATGGGGATGTTGACTCTTTTGAACTGTTATTAGAGCAGATGTTTGAAGAGCATGAAAAGTTGATGCAGAAGCTAGGCTATTCTTGGCAAGAGCTTGAAACTCTTTATATTGGAGGGGGAACACCTTCTTTGTGGGGCAAGCGTGGTGCGAAGAAATTAGCGGAGCTTTTCAAGAAGTACGATATCAGGTTATCTCAAAACGTGGAATTTACACTTGAAGTGAATCCGGGGAGCTGGAGCGAAGAATCTCTACAGGCCTGGCAAAGTATTGGAGTAAATCGCTTTTCTTTAGGTATTCAATCTCTAAGCTCAAATTTTATCAAGGTTCTTGATAGAATTCATAATATCGATGACGTGTATAAAACTTTGGAAAAGTTTTCTGAGATGAAGGCAAACTTCTCTGTAGACTTTATGCTGGGGCTACCGTTTTCAAAAAAGTATCAAAGAGATATTTTATCGGAGCTGGAAGAGATTCTAAAGTATTCTCCAAATCACATTAGTCTCTATATTCTTACGGTGAAAGATCACTATATTCATATTAATGAGCTTCCAGATGATGAATGGATTGAAAAAGAATATCTGACAGTGGCCAACTACCTTAAGAGCAAAGGCTTCGAGCACTATGAAGTGTCAAATTTCGCTAAGCCTGGTTTTGAGTCTCATCATAATAAAGAATATTGGAAGATGAATTCTGTGGCAGCAATTGGGCCTTCAGCGACAGGGCTTTTTACGGAAAAAGGCCATCGCTATAAATGGAAAGTTTCTAAGGCCGAATATGTTAGTGAAGAGCTTTCTCAGAAAGAATTATTCTTGGAAGAAGTCTATATGGGATTGAGAATTAATGATGGTTTGACTCTGAATATGTTCAATAATTCTAGTTTTTCTCAAATTGCACAGACCTGGGTAAATCGTAACATCGCGGAAATAAAAGAAGATCGCGTGATTCTTAATAGTGCGGGTTTTCTTATTCTTGATTCTCTAATGGATGAGTTATTCTTAAAGCTACCAAACAACTTTTAATTAATAAATTCAGATATTTAAGTTAAGGCCAAGCTTATCCGATAAGCTCATGAGGTTATCTTATGAGAAAATTATTTTTATATCCGCTATTAGTCACTCTAATTTTTATTTCCTGTACTTCTAATCTTAATAATAAGGATCTTCGTAATCCAGATTCGTTAACGCAGGAATTAAGAAACTCGGGAGCGTTAGCATGGGAGAACCTCTCTGAGGCGAGAAAGGCTGAAGTTAATACTGTTAGAACAAATCTCATGAAGTTCATGCTTGAGGCAAGTTTTAAGAGTGATGAAGAGAAGTATCAGATAGTAAAGAATGCCGAAAGATATCTTGAAGTAGAGACGACCAAGGTCATGCTCAATATTAAAACGGAGAAGCTTTCTCCAAATAATATGACATTCTATAAGATTGAAGCGCCACCAGCTTGGACTTTAAAAGAAGAGGTGAAGTGGCTAACAGAAATGTCACAAGCCGAAACAATAGCGACTCCAATTAGAGCAGATGTTGTCTACTCAACATTGGCCTCAATGAATATTGATCAAATTGATGCGGGAAATGAATTATCGGCAATTGTGAATGAAGATATTTCTAATTTTGTTGCAGCTGTTAAATCATCAAACTCACAAAGAACGATTCCTCTGTTAGTTGTTAACAAATTCGAAGAAAGACTAGATGAGTACTTTGAGAAAATTAAAAATCTGGGAACGGAATTAAAGGCCTCTGGGCAACTTGATTTAGGAAATCCAGAAGCGGAAAAATTTTTAGTTCTCTTTCTTGATTATTACTACTCAAATGTAGATCAAGACGTCATTAAAAATATTATTAATGACATTATAGTTTTGGGTCGTGAGCCAGAGAGCATGGAGATGGTAAAGCTGATGTTCCAAAACTCTGGACCAGGTCTTGGAAAAACTTTACAACAGCTTGGGAAAGAACCAAGTATGGGTGAGAGCTTGCAAGAAGTTATTGAAGTTCTTGAAGATGATGGTAAACCTGTGCCGTATCACCTTGTTAAAAAAATAGTTGATGAAGATGAAGCAGGTTTTGTTATCACGAATATTAGCAAAAAACCTTTGGGGACTGGAACAATGGCCCAGGTTAATAAGGCCAAGTTAAAACAAGGTAATAAGAAAATTGATATCGCTCTTAGATTTCTTAAACCAGGAATTGAGAAGAGGGCCGATGATGATATTAGAATCCTAAAAGACTTTATTGAGAGAATGGGTGAAGAGGGAGAGTTGTCAGAAGACTTCCTTCCTACTGCTAGAAAACTTGTTGAGAGTATATCAGAGTTCTTAAAGTCTGAGCTTGATATTCCTGATGCTATTAAGAAACAAGAATATGCTAATCAAGCATATGAGGGAATTGTTAAGGTTAAACAAGATGGGAAAGTTTATGATATTGATATCAATGTTCCTGATGTTTATAAACCAAAGGCCGGAAAGAAAACAAATCTCCATCTTCAAGAGTTTGTAACTTTTGGAAAGAAATACTCAGAAATTGAAAATATAAAGTCTCGTAAAGTTATTGCTGAAGCTATTATGCGAGCTTGGTTTCAAGAGGGACTCATTGACTCAGGATTTATTCACAGTGACCTTCACCAAGGTAACTTTACAGTTAATAAAATTGGACAATCAACGGGACAGGTAACACTCTTTGATTTTGGTATGAGTGAAACTCTAAGACTTGATACGAGAAAGGCCTTTCTTTTGATTGGTTCAGGTGCTCAATTTAGTAATGCCAAACTTATTGCTGATGGGATGGCCGTTGGAAGAAACCTGTCAAAGTCTAAGAAAAAAGCACTAATCAAAGCAATCGAATCTCAAATTGATAAAATAAAAAAATCTGAAGAGTGGATTATTTGGGGGCTAAGAGAAGGTCACCTTGTTAACGATCAACTCGGGACTTTGGCAAGAGGTGGTACGCTTGTTTCTCAGCTTGGAAGGTTAGTTGATGATGAAGAAATGGCAGAGAATATTGTTGAAGACCTGCTGAAAGAAAATATCAGAAAAGGTTATTTTTCATTGAATTATAACTTTCCATTATCAAGAACTGAAGTTCTTAGGGTCGGAATGGCCTCAGTTGGTGACTCGTGTTCATCTGCAATTAGAAAATTCTTTAGAACTAAATAAGAAAACTTACTTTTAATAATAAAGTTTGCAAGATTAGTTTTTTCATCGCTAAAATACCCGGATGAAGAAACTAATCGCAACAATACTACTATCGACATTATCGTTTGCCTCTCTTCCTGAGGGACAATTCTCTAATCTAAATGCAAGTTACGAAACTCCAGTAGGGAGCGCAACTGCTGACTATCTTAATATTGATGGATTTGGAACTTATCATAATCCAGAACTCTCTGTAGAAAACAAGGATGGACTTCTCGTTTTTGGTTTTGAAGGAAAAGAGTTTGAAATTGATCTTTCTTTATTTGCAGTAAGAGATGCAGACTATATTAATGTTCAGGATATGAACTTCTCTAATAGCAAAAGAGGAATTGATCTAAGTTTTTATAATTTAAATGCAAGCTCTGAAGGTTATTCAACGGATATCTTCAAAGGAAGTGCGGAGTGTAAACGTCAAAGAACTTACACTGATCCAAGTGATGATCTGATCATGAATTGCTTAAACACATCTGAAGTTAGTGTTTCAAGTTTTTCATTTGTTTCTGAAAGCTCATCTTTTGAAAGTTTAATCGGAGAGAAGAGTTTTGAAACATCTCAAATCACTCTTGATAATATCCAAATGACGATTAATAGAGGTTATGTTTACGGGTCATTCTCAAGTAACCTTTCATTTGGAATGAGTATTAGCTTTAGTGGAAATATTGATTATCAAAAAGATAATGAAATGATTGTTGTAGAAGTCGAAGATGTTAGGGCTGGCTTCTTTAGTATTAGGGCCAAACTTTTCACAGAGCTTGAGGCCAATGCCCCTGATAACTTCTTGGTGGCAGAACCATATATTTATATCGATTTAAGAAAATAAGACTTCATTTAGAAGTCTTATTTTTTATATTCAAAGTAATAAGCTGATCCATTTTATAGAAGTATTCTTTCTCGGCTTAATGTCTTTTTCCTTTTTAAATTTCTCATCTCTTTGTGCAATGTAAGCACTGTATTCTGTGAAGCTGGCTTGTTTGATATTTGAAAAGCCTGAATTAGTCATAGTGTTCTCATAGCGCTTATCAATATTTAATTTAACAAGTGCAGGCGAGAGAAAGGATAGGCTTGCAAAGCTATTTAGTCCCAGAATTGTGAGTAGTGCGAATTTGATAATTGTTTTCATTTATGATCTCCCTTTGTCATTGTGCTTATAGAAGCAATGGGAGTGCCAAATGATGAACGAGTGATTTCAGGTGGTTATGATGTTGACTTTGTTTCGATTATGGAATATTTCGCGTTTTGAACCAGATTTGGAATATGGCCCTCCGAGGGGAGGGCGCGTGAATTAAGCTTGAGTTTGTCTTTCTTCGATCTTCTTGACGATTGTCCAATTCATACTTGCTAAGAATAGAGAGATCATTGGACTAAGAATATTGAAGAAGCAGTAAGGGGCATAAGTTAAAGTTGGAACCCCAAGTACTGATGAGTTGTAAGCTCCTCCGGTATTCCAAGGAAAGAGAACCGAAGTTACAGTTCCGGCATCTTCTAATGTTCTAGAAAGATTTTCTGGTGCAAGGCCATACTTATCATAAGCATTCTTAAACATTCTTCCTGGTACAACGATGGCCAGGTATTGGTCTGAAGCCGTAGCATTGAGAAAGATACAGCTTCCAAGAGTCGCACCCACGAGGGAGCCTGTTCCTTTAACTAATTTAAGAATTGATTCGGCAATACTTTGTAACATACCTGTACCTTCAAGTGTTCCACCGAGAATCATAGCAGAGAGAATAAGCCAAACAGTTGAGAGCATGCCTTTCATTCCTCCACGATTAAGAAGTTTATCAATAATTCTATGACCTGTTTCGATCTCAAATCCAGCGTATGAGACTTTCATAATCGCCTCATAGTAAGCCTTGATACCACCATTGAAGTTTGTCATTTTTGCGATGAGCTCTCCTTGAAAACCAAGAGCAACAAGGATTCCTGCAAAAACTCCAAAGGTAATCGCCGGCAGAGCTGGCACTTTCTTTCTAACAAGAATGAGAACGAGTAATGGTGGAAAGAAGAGAAAGATATTTAGATTAAAATTGGCCTTTAGGGTCTCTCTAAGATTATTGATAGATTGTTGATCAATCATATCTCCACTGTAGTTGAGACCAATTAGTGTATAAAGAATAATAGCAATGATAATTGCTGGACCTGATGTGTAGAGCATGTGACGGATATGTGTAAATAGATCTGTTCCCGCCATTGCTGGAGCAAGGTTTGTTGTATCTGAAAGTGGAGACATCTTATCTCCGAAATAGGCTCCTGAAATAACCGCTCCTGCAACGAGACCGATTGGAAGTCCTAGCGTTTCACCAATTCCTAGAAGCGCAATACCTACAGTTCCTGTTGTTGACCAACTACTTCCTGTTGCAAGTGAGACAATACAACAAATAATGCATGAAACTGGAAGGAAGACAGTTGGGTTTATCAGATTAAGCCCATAGTAAATCATGGCAGGAACTGTTCCTGAGAGTATCCATGTTCCAATTAAAGCTCCAACAATAATGAGAATTGTAATGGCCGATAGTGAATTAGTAATTGAGCTTACGATTCCCTCTTCAATTTTCTTAAACGGTGTTTTAAGTCCATAGACTCCGATGAGCCCGGCGAAGAAAGCCGTGATTAGAAGAGCTGTTTGATTAGCACCACCTGTTGCGTCATCTTTGAAGATGACAACGTTCACGATGAGTAAAAAGACGAGGAGCACAATTGGAATTAGTGAGATCAAAAGACCTGGCTTTTTCATAAATTCATCCTTCCTTGGATATTAAAGACGTAATATTAGTAACTTAAGTTAAGCTCAATTTTTTTTTGGCCTTGTGCCATTGACATTAATGTATATGGTACCACTTTATTCAATGAAAGGATAATTACCTAAACAAAGGAAATTTAAGAATGTCTGAAACTGAAGTGAACAATGGGCAAGCTGAAGATCTAAAAGAAGTGAAAGCTCAAGCAGAAGAAGCGATGGATGAGGCCAAGGAAGCTATGGCCGAAGCAGATGAGGCGATGGCCGAAGTAAAAGAAATTCACGAAGAAGTTGAAGAACTTAAGGAAGAGGTTTCTGCGGAACAAAAAGAACTCGCAGAGTTCAAAGAGAAGTTCTACTACGTGGCCGCTGAAATGGAGAACATGAAGAAGCGTCACGAAAGAGATATGCAGAATCAGCTTAAGTATGGAAATGAAAAAGTATTAAAAGGACTCCTTGATGTTGTTGATAATCTTGAGAGAACTTTGATGGCCATTGAAAACGACGAAGATGCTAAAGTTAAAAATATTTTCGTTGGTGTTGATATGGTTAAGGGCCAGTTCTTAGAAGTACTTAAGAATAATGGATTAGAGCAGATTGAAGCGCTTGGAAAAACTTTTGATCCGAACTTTCACGAAGCAATGGCACAGCAACCAGCAGAAGGGAAAGAAAATGACGAAGTTATCCAAGTTTATCAACAAGGATATACGTTAAACGGAAGACTGCTAAGAGCAGCAAAAGTAGTGATCGCTAAAAATTAATTTTAAAGTTAGAAAGACAATATTAAGGAGCTAAAAATGGGAAAAATTATCGGAATCGATCTTGGTACAACAAACTCTTGTGTATCAGTTCTAGAAAACGGAAAGTATAAAATCATTCCAAATGCAGAAGGACATAACACAACTCCATCTGTAATTGGTTTTGCAAATAACGGAGAGACTCTTGTCGGGCAAGTTGCAAAAAGACAAGCTGTAACAAATCCTTCAAAAACTCTATACGGTATCAAGAGACTTATCGGACGTAAGTTTGAGACTCCAGAAGCTAAGAAGTTTGCTGGTGTAGCACCGTTTGAAATCTTTGCAAACGATAATGGAGATGCATGGGTTAAAGTTGATGGAAGTCCAATGGCTCCACAAGAAATCTCTGCTAAAGTTCTTCAAAAGCTAAAGAAAGCGGCTGAAGACTATCTAGGTGAGACAGTATCAGAAGCAGTAATTACTGTTCCTGCTTACTTCAACGACTCACAAAGACAAGCAACTAAAGATGCTGGAAAAATCGCAGGTCTTGAAGTTAAAAGAATTATCAACGAGCCAACTGCGGCTGCACTTGCTTACGGATTAGATTCTAAGCAAGATAAGAATATTGCTGTATTTGACCTTGGTGGTGGTACTTTCGATATTTCAATTCTAGAAATCACTTCTGACGGTGTATTCGAAGTAAAAGCAACTAACGGAGATACATTCCTAGGTGGTGAAAACTTTGATGAAGATATTATCAACTTCCTAGCTGAGGAATTCCAAAAAACAGAAGGTATTGATCTAAGAAAAGATCAAATGGCTCTTCAAAGACTTAAAGAAGCTGCGGAAAAAGCTAAGCATGAGCTTTCAAACGTAAACAGCACTGATGTAAACCTTCCATTCATCACTGCAGACGCTTCTGGTCCAAAACACTTAAACGTGTCTCTTTCTAGAGCAAAATTTGTAGACCTTATCTCTAAGGATCTTGAAGCTCTAGCGAAGCCATGTTTAACATGTCTAGATGACTCAGGACTAGATAAGAATGAAATCGATGAGGTTATCCTTGTTGGTGGTTCGACTCGTATCCCTGCGGTACAAGAAAGAGTAAAAGAAATCTTTGGAAAAGAGCCTTCTAAAGGTGTTAACCCTGACGAAGTTGTTGCGGCCGGTGCTGCGATTCAAGGTGGGGTTCTAGCTGGTGACGTAAAAGACGTTCTACTTCTAGACGTTACTCCACTAACTCTAGGGATTGAAACTCTTGGTGGTGTTATGACTCCACTAATTACAAAGAACACTACTATCCCAACTAAGAAATCTCAGGTTTTCTCTACAGCTGTAGATAACCAACCAGCGGTTACTATTCACGTATGCCAAGGTGAGAGAGAGTTTGCAAAAGATAACAAGTCGCTTGGTAGATTTGACCTAACAGGAATCAATCCAGCTCCAAGAGGAGTACCTCAAATTGAAGTAACATTTGATATTGATGCAAACGGGATCGTAAATGTTTCTGCTGCAGATAAAGCAACTGGTAAATCTCAAGAAATTAAGATCACTGCTGGTTCAGGTCTTTCTGAAGAAGAAATCGAAAGAATGGTACAAGAAGCAGAAGCAAATAAAGAAGAAGATAAGAAGAGAAGAGAAGTTGTTGATCAAAAGAACAACCTTGATGCTCTAATTCTTGGATCAGAAAAAATGATCAAAGATGATACTGAAAACAAGATTCCTGCTGAGATGAAATCTAAGCTAGAAGGTGCAATCACTGATGCAAAAGGAAAACTTGAGTCTGAAAATGCTGATGAATTAAAAGCAGCGTTCGAAGCACTTCAAGCTGTTGCTCACGAAATTGCAACAGCAACTCAACAGGCCGCTGGTGGACAACCAGGACCAGACATGGGTGCAGGACCACAACCAGGTGCAGATGCAGGAGCTGGAGCTCAGAAGAAAGATGACGATGACGTTGTCGATGCAGATTTTAAAGAAGTTTAATCTTAACAACTAGAAATGAAATCTAAGGTATCCTGTGTGTAAAAAACACGGGATACCTTTTCCTATAAGGGAAGCATATGAGCAAAAGAGACTATTACGAAGTTCTTGGCGTTGGAAAAGGTGCTGATAAGAACGAAATTAAAAAAGCCTATAGAAAATTGGCGATGAAGTATCACCCGGATAGAAACCCGGACAATGCTGAAGCTGAAGCGAAATTTAAAGAAGCCTCAGAAGCTGCAGAAGTACTTCTCGATGATTCTAAAAAGCAAAGATATGATCAATTTGGTCATGCTGGAGTTGACGGTCAGGCCGGTGGCTTTGGCGGAGGAGGTATTCGGTGGTGGATTCTCTGGTGACTTTGGTGATTCTCGGAGATATTTTCGGAGACATCTTTGGCGATATGATGGGTGGTGGTCGTCGACGTGGATCACGTAGAACAGGACGACCTGGAAATGATCTTCAAATGGTATTAAACGTTTCTTTTGAAGAAGCGGCCTTTGGAGCTAAGAAGAAAATTTCTGTTAATAAACTTGTAAAATGTGGAACATGTGATGGAAGCGGTGGTAAGGATGGAGCCAAGCCAACAAGCTGTGATATGTGTCACGGATCAGGTGAGATCAGAAGACAGCAAGGTTTCTTCACTGTTGCATCGACTTGTCCAAAGTGTAGTGGATCAGGACAAATGATTTCTGACCCATGTGGTACTTGTCACGGAGACGGAAGAACTAAGAAGAAAGTTGAGCTTGAAGTTACAGTTCCTGCGGGAATTGATGAAGGTCAAAGACTTAAACTTTCTAGTGAGGGAGATTCTGGAGCACAAGGTGGGCCAGATGGTGATCTTTATATTGTTATTGATATCGCTCCTCATGAAATTTTCCAAAGAGACGGTTTCAACGTCCATTACACTGTGCCAATTAGCTTCTCTCAAGCAGCACTTGGTTCTGAAGTGGAAGTTCCTACTCTGGATGGAAAAGTTATGGTTGAAATCCCAGCAGGAACTCAGTCTGGTAAGAAAATGCGTTTAAGAGGAAAAGGAATTCAAAAGCTTGGTGGTTATGGTCAAGGTGATGCGATTCTTTCAATTCACGTTGAAACTCCAACTAAACTTTCTGGTGAACAGAAAGAACTTTTCGAACAACTTGCAGGACTTGAAGCTTCGGCTAAGAGTAACCCAATGAGGTAAGGGGTTCTTTGATAAGGTGAAGGACTTGTTCCAATAAACCATCATTCACTGTGAATAACAGACAAAATTATTCTATATAAAGGGAGCATCTTAGAATTGAGGTGCTCCCTTTTTTTGTATCAAGAAATCTTGATTCAAGATTAAGAACTTTCCATGGAAATAAATTTACTTGGACAAAGAAATCTCCGATAAAGTATTAAAATAAATCTTAATAAGAGAAAGAACGATGATTAGGATTGTAATACTATTGGCTTTTTTTGCTTCTCAAAGTGTTTATAGTCAAACATTAGCGAAGACTTCTTGGGGAATATTTCCCAGTAAGGCAGGTAATTATTTCTTAGCAAACTCAAGTTTTATAGCTCGTTATGGCAACGATAAAAAAATTGATTACTCATTGGATGCGTATACTTACTCTCAAAATTCAATTCGCTGGTTTCCTGCGCGTAAGTTTTCGATGATATTGAAATCAAAAAGATGGACAGGCAATTAGAATTGATGAAAATGGTTTCTATCACAATGAGAAAGCTCTCTGCCGTTATAGGAAGGAATTTCGCAAAGATGATCCTTTATTTGATTCTCGAATTTTTGATCGTGATTGTGCACAAAAATACAATCTAATTTCTTATAAGGAACTGCTTTCAACCGTTATTGGCCTTAAAGTTAGTGAAGATGAAAATCCTTTTTATCTTTTAAATGGAGTTAAGTACTATCCTGTAAATCTTGGTGATGGATATGCTTTGAAAAAGAATCTTGAAAAGTATGAGCGTAAGACTCCTGAGGATATTGCCATTATCCAGGAGTTTTTAAAGTGCTTAGAGGATGATTCTTGCTCGTTTATTCCACAGTCTGACAATCTCAGTGGTGAAACATATTTGGGGCCATTTGACTTTCTTGACCCTAGTATTGCGAATAACTATATTGGATTTACGCCACGAGTTTTGAAGAGGTTCGAAAACTGTGGTCTTCAATTACCTGAAAAAAAACTGCCAGACTCAATAAGATATAAATACGAGTTGTATATTATAAAAAAGTGTCTAGCAAATATGATTAGAAAAAATATTAAAAATGCAGACTTTCAGAAGTATAGCATTTTTCAACGTTTGATGGGAGAAGACTTAGAGATTACTCTTCGATTCGTTTCTCTCGGGCCTAA
>NZ_AUNJ01000418.1 GCF_000447775.1 Bacteriovorax sp. DB6_IX | reverse complement strand
CCCGGTCACCTATCCTACTGAAATTACTGAAGAATTTTACTTCTCACGGATTCTTGCTAAACTATTACTACATTTAAAAGGATTTTATCTTAGAACAAAAGGATTTGTTTATGAACAGGTTTAAGGCCAGTCTCCTTACCTTACTCACTTTCTTTACCTGTACCCAGGCCATAGCTCTTATCCATCGAGTTCCCAAAGAC
>NZ_AUNJ01000417.1 GCF_000447775.1 Bacteriovorax sp. DB6_IX | reverse complement strand
ATTAGTTTTAAAAATATTTCTAAATACTGGAGTAAATATGTCTAATAATATCGCAGTGGTAATTCTTGCCGCAGGAAAAGGAACAAGATTAAAAATGGATGTTCCAAAACCTCTTGCACCTCTTCATAAGAGAGTTTTATTAGACTATGTTTTAGATTCCGTTGATGGTTTAGGGGATATTTACCTCATTACTGGACATCAAAATGACTTGGTAGAAAGTCATGTTAATCA
>NZ_AUNJ01000416.1 GCF_000447775.1 Bacteriovorax sp. DB6_IX | reverse complement strand
GTCAAAAATATTTCACCATTCTAAAGATATCCCTAGCGAAATTGAAGAATTGATAAATAGTATCGACTATCCAAACTTCTTTAATTCACCAAAGGATCATTTACGACTTGTTCTCAATGAGCTTCTTCTTAATTCTTTTTTCCATCAAGAAGAACTAGAAGATAGAGATCGAAGAGCATCAATTTTTGAACTAACAGATTCTATTGAAGCTAAAATTGGTATAGATGAGGACAAAGTACTAATTTCAGTTAGTGACAAGATTGGGTCTATTAACAAGTCTGAAGTCGTAAAAAATATCATTAGAGGCTTTAATGAGAAAGCCCCTAGAAAAGACTCTCCAGGAGCAGGCCTAGGTCTATACCTAGTATATCAAAATATAAATCAATTAATTATTAATAAAAAAGAATCTCAAATGAGTGAGTTTATTTGCATCATTGAGGCCAATAAACGATATAAGAAGTTTAAAGAAAGAGTCACCTCTTTTCACTTCTTTGAGGAGGAATAAATGAGTGACAAGCTGTCAATAGAAACAGTTATTGAAAAAGGTGTAGCTGATATTAAATTATCTGGTCAAATTGATGAAGATTCTGACTTTGCTACGATTACGAATATTGGTTGTCACACTTTGAACTTTAATTTTGATAAAGTAACTCTAATCAACTCTTGTGGGGTTAGAGAGTGGATCAATTATATTGAAGGTATTGAAGAGAATGCTAAAATTATCTACCATAATTGCCCACAGATAGTTATTGAACAAATCAATATGGTTCATGGTTTCATTAAAAAAGGCACAAAGGTCGAGTCATTCTACGCTCCTTACTATAGTGAAGACGATGACGATGTTGTTAAAATTCTGCTTAGAACAGATGAAATCGTGGAAGGAAAAGCTCCTGAGAAAAAGTCTGAGTCAGGTGAAGAGTTAGAATTTGATGCAATTGAAGCGCAATATTTTCAATTCATCTCTCAAATGGATAGCTAATGAATCTTTCTTACTTAGACTCTATATTTGAACCAATTGCTCTAGTTGATGAATCGGGAAAACTCACCTACTACAATCACTACTTCTCCTCATTTTTTAAAGCTTCTCCGAGAGTTTTAAAAAAGATAAAAGGAATTAATGAGCTATTTTCTGGGTTTGATATCTTAGACCTTCTAAGTAAGTCCAAAGAATCTAATTCAATACAAGTATCTAAGGAAGTCCTAATAAATCTGAATGACATGAGTGAATACCATGTGGTTTTCAAAATTGTCCCACAAGATGATCAACAGTATCTTATTTGTATCAATGATATTAGTATCGAAAAGAATCTCTATACAAAATATCGTTATCAAATAGATGAGCTTAAATCCATTCACAACCAAATCATTCAAGCAGATAAGTTAACTACGATTGGTGAAATTACGGCCAGTATCTCACACGAGGTATCGAACCCTCTTACCATTGCATCCGGAACTCTTGAACTTCTCAAGGCATTAACTGAAGAAGGCGATCTTGATTCTCAATCAGAGATGATTAATACATGTATCAACGATATTGATGAATCATTTTCACGCATTAACTCAATCATTAAAGGAATGAAGAATTTTCTCCATCAGAATGAAGAAGATCACCTTGAATATATTGCGATTGAAGACAGCCTTAATTCAGCCCTTAACCTACTTGAAGGAACTATTAAGCAAAATAATATTAAAGTTACTTCTCCACAAAGTGAAAATTCAATCGTTTTTGCAAACCCAACAAAGCTTGAGCAAGTTTTCATTAATTTAGTCAAAAACTCTGTAGATGCTTTGTCCAATCAAGCTGATTCTGAAATAGAGATTAAACTCAATCAGACCAATGTTTGCTATGAAATTGATTTTATCGACAACGGTATAGGAATCAATGATGAAAGTAAGGCAAAAATATTTGAGTCTTTTTACACAACTAAGGACGTTGGAGAAGGAACAGGACTCGGGCTCGCAATTTCTACTAAGATAATTGAATCCTATCAAGGATCGATTGAGCTCGTCGATTCAAATAAGGGGGCACACTTTAAAATAACAATCCCTAAAATGGAGTTAACAAGTGTTTCTAATACAACTCTAGCTTCAGGTATTGATACAGACTCTAATTTTCTATCAATTCTTGTTGTCGATAATGAGCCTAAAATTTTAAATCTATTAAATAACTATATCTCAGAACTTGGTCACCAATTAATTTGTGCGTCTAATATCCTAGAAGCGCAGAAAACGATTGATAATTATGACGTTGACTTAATTATTACCGATTTCTTCATGCCGCAAGGAAATGGAGATGAGTTAGCGAAAGCAATAAGAGACAAGCAAATAGAGACACCAATATATTACCTTTCAGCTAAAATTGAAGATTCAAAGCTTAAGCAAGATATGGATAAATTCAACATTAGTGGTTTAATAGATAAACCTTTTGAAAAGAAAGATATTGAAGAAGTACTCTGTAAAGTTGTAGGGAGCAAGAAATGACTCTCAACCTTCCTAAAGTTGATGAAGGAAACAAACCATCAGTTCTAATTGTGGACGATGAAGAAAAGATCTGCCTACTGATTAAGACCTTTCTTACACAAACGAGAAAGTTTAAGAATATTGTCATCGCTGAATCTGTTAGTGTTGCTCTACTCAAATTAAGAAATGAAAAATTTGATTTGGTTATCATTGACTACAAACTTCCAGATAAAGATGGGACCTCTCTTGTTGATCTGACATCCAAGAGTCTTCAGTTTAGAAACTTAAAATATCTTATGATCTCAGGATACCTTGATGGAAAATCAATGATGAAGGTTATTGATGCCGGTGTTAAAGAAGTTTTAGTAAAACCCTTTACTAGAGATGCCCTTATTAAAAAGGTTTCCAAAGTCTTAAAAAAATAAATTCTATTGGCCAACCTCTTACTGGAGTTAGCTTTCATCAATTTCTGCCCCTATCAGGGTTAAAACTGACAGTTCTTGTAAGTTTTTATTTCTTTTCAGCCAATATTTAGGCCCTTATCATAAATATATATTCATGGAATCAGAACTCGACTACATTCACAAGGATGTGAATGACATTATAATGGTGTACATCCTCAGTCTTTGCAGTTGGGGATGTATATCATAATTTCTATTTAAGTTCCCAATAAAACAAATCTTCTATTAATTCTTTACCGCCAATATCAATTGGCTGGGACTTTAAATAAATTCCACCAGCTTTCTCATAGAATTTCTTAGTAGGATTATCTTTAAGAACCCAAAGATAGAATGAATCATGACCTAACCTTTTAAATGTTTCTTTGACCTTTTCGATAAGCTCTTTTCCGTGTCCATTGCCTTGAAATCTCTTTAAAAGATAGATGGCATAGAGCTCACCTGCAAAGCCATGCTCATGCTCTCGCGCTGGACCACAATCAGCAAAACCAACAACATCACCATTAGTATCTTCAACGACAAAGGTTGCCCCAAGCTCTGGACGTCTTGGTATTAACTTCTCCCACATCACTTGGCGGTCTGTATATTTCAATGATTCTAAATAGGTATTAGGAATAATACCTTGGTAAGTTTCACACCAACAATCCACGTGAACTCTTGCTAAATCTCTAATATCTTTGAGTTCAACTTCTCGGATGAGTGAGGCTTTCTGTAGAACTTCTGTTTCGGACCTCATTTTATAAGGATAACAATTTTTTATGTTGGATACAAGACGAGCAGATTTAGCTCGGTTCAACTCTTAGGTTGTAATAATTGATTATATAGTCTTCAAGTTCAGAGAGAACCCTCATTTCCTTTTCTTCATCAATTCCATACTTAACTAGATCATGACCTTCAAACTTCAATATTCCTAGTGTCGAACTCATTTGAGACCAAGTCTCGATATTTTGGTCTTCTTCCAGAATAATAAACGACCTTCTCCCCTTCATCATCGCCAACTGACTAAAGAGCATTGAATCAGAGATTACAAGTTGAAACCTTTCTATATTTTCTAATATCTCTTTTTTATCGATCGTGAAGAGCTCTAATTTCTCTGCTAATTCAGGATGATCAAAATCAGCATCCATCTCCAAAGGGACGTAACCAAAGAGTTTGATATCTTCAAATGCTTCTGTAAGCCTTAAAACTCTCTGCTTGTAAATTGGGTCATTTATTGAAGATAAGTCTATTATCGCATTTTCAAATTCTTTAACAGGACTTGCTTCCCAGTAAGATATGGCACTCTCTTTAACTTCTGGAATGTGTTGGAGAACTGATAGCTTTTTTTGATCTAGAAACATTCCAGTAAATGCTTCCATCGAAATATTGTAAAGGTATGTTTTAGGACCACCTTGAAGACCTATTTTCTTTTTTGCTTTAAAATTTAAGCCTAAAAATGCAGAGTGAAAGTCATTCACAAAATCGACAAAATAATCAACATTAAATACGTCATGAAGGTTTGCTGCAAAATGATGAACGCCAAAGACTGTCCCCTTCTTATCATCTGGGATATTAAAAACATAACAACGCTTCGGCATCCATTCACTTGGAACCTTATAACATTCATCAGTAATAATATTGACTCTATTATCATCAGAAGATGCGAGAATGGCCCTTACAAGAGGTAAGACTGAAGTAAACTCTTTATCACTTCCCTCTACTCTAATTAAAATATTAAGCATTCTTAAACCTTAGCTCACAATAAATAACTGTGAAGAAAACAACTGCAAGTGGCAGAAAGAATAAATTAAGAATTGGTATAGCGATCAAAAAGAGAAAGAGTATTCCTCCTAGTAAATAAGCGAGAAAACCTTTTTTAAGATCACCAAAGCACTCTCCAAAAGTCATCTCATTTCTACTCCATGAGTAATCAACAAACGATATAGCAAAAATCAATCCTGCTAAAAGAAAACTTGCTGGAGGAAATATAAAACCAATAATAACGTTAATAATTGATAGTAGAAGAATAAAGCCAATCTTCTTGGCTTCATTCTTAAGAGTTGTTGGTAGCTTCTTCATCATCTCCGAAAAGCCTTGTGAGTTATCTTCAGTTTTTGCATAAATTTTCTCAACACGAGAACTAATCAAATCATTAAATGGAGCTGCAATAACTGAGACAAAGATAAAGAAAGTAAAATTCATGAAAACAGCAAATAACACCGTAATTAAACCCAAGAAAACATTACCAACCCAGCCAGCCGTATCGACGTGTTGAGAAATATAATCTTTCCCCATTGCCTGAAGATCACCAAAAACATAAGTTCCAAGAAAGTAATAACAAGTAAAACCCAGTAGAACTGGAATCATACCAAACATAATAACTTTCTTATCCGACTTCATAATATCTAACGATTTAAAAAATAAATATGGAACTTTTAAAACCACACTAACTCCTACTTATACTTTCCAAGATTCAGGATCTTGAAACTTGAATTTGGACAGCTCATTAAAATCTTCAAGAACTGGCTTATCTGGTATTGATTTTACAATAGCTTTTATTTTTGACCAATCTAGGTATTTTTCGAGAATATCCGACTCAACATGATTGTTTTCAATGAACTCAATCTTTCTCTTTGCCTTGTTGGCCATTCCACTCGCCCCATTAAGATTGCCATCCTCCCAGTGATAGAGGGATGTGGCCAATTGGATAACAACCCAAAAGACATAGCGCGCATTGTCACCAATATGGTCCATCCAAAGATCTTCCACAACCTCATGACACATCCAGTAATGCCCCTCGTTATAGAAGTTAATCCCTTCCTTCATTAGCACTAAATGCTCAGGTGAAAATTGTCCGTAATGATATTTACTCATATCTACTATTATAGCCTAAAGCTTTAGGGATTGATGCCCTTTTATGACCCAAAATGCCTTTGATTGCTATGTTCTAAACCGTATAATGCTTAAAAATTTAACAGTATGGAGACGCAATGCAAAAAGAGCTCGCACCGGCCTACCTTAAAGAACTCAAGGTATATCAAGCTGGAAAACCTATTGATGAAGTTGCTAGAGAAAGAGGCCTAACTAAAATTAGTAAACTTGCTAGTAACGAAAATCCACTTGGACCTTCTCCATATGCAATTAGAGAAATGACTCGTGGCCTGTGGGATCTTCACCGTTATCCTGATATGCATGCCTACCAACTTAAATCTAAACTGGCGGAAATTTATAACCTAAAGTTAGAAAATATAATCCTTGGAAATGGTTCAGAAGGAATCATGGCCTATATAGCGAGAGCTTTTCTTCAACCAGGAGACGAAGTTCTAACATGTGAAAACACTTTTATTGGCTTCTACATTCTCGCTAGAAGTGTTGGTGCAAAACTTCAAAAGGTACCACTGACTGAAGACTACAGATTTGATGTTAAGGCCCTTGCTCAAAATATTTCAGAGCAAACTAAGGTTATCTATATTGCAAATCCTAATAATCCAACGGGAACTTATATAACGAAATCTGAATTCGACTACCTAATGGAACACGTTCCATCACATGTCTTAGTAATTCTAGATGAAGCTTATTTCGAGTTTGCAGTACAGCAAGAAGACTACCCAGACTCAATGGACTATCGTTATGATAACGTTCTCACTCTAAGAACTTTCTCGAAGGCCTATGGGCTTTCTGGAGTCCGTGTCGGTTATGGGTTTGGTCACGAAGATCTCATTTCATACCTTACAAAAGTTAAGCTTCCATTTGAACCTAACCTTGTTGGACAATTAGGTGCTGTTGGCGCACTTGAGGACCAACCTCACCTAGAAAGAACAATCAAAAATAATACGAAAAGATATAATGAACTCATCGCTTACTTAGAAGAAAAGAATTTCCAACCAATCAAATCAATTACAAACTTTGTCACAATAAAAACGGGTTCGGCCGAAGCGAGTGATTACCTCTTTGATAAACTTCTTGATCAAGGAGTTATTATTCGTCCTCTAAAAGCTAATGAAATGAATGAATATATAAGAATTAGTATTGGGACAAAAGAGGAAATGAAACACTTTTATGAAGCCATGGATGCGGTACTACCAGAATACGATAAGAAATTTGGTAGAGCTTAATTAGTAAAGATTACGAGGAAACAATATGAAAATTTGTCGCTACATTCACAATAATTCAGCAAGACCAGAGGCCCGCATGGGAATTCTTACTGAAGATGGAAAAATCATCGATCCAAACTATGTTTGGGCCTGTGATTATGAAAGAGAGGGAAAGTTTAATTTCTGGGAAAGAGCTAACTATACTTGCCCTTCAAGCCTATCTCAAATTCTGAGACTTAAGGAAGACCCAATTGATTTTCTCAGTGAATGTTACGGAC
>NZ_AUNJ01000415.1 GCF_000447775.1 Bacteriovorax sp. DB6_IX | reverse complement strand
CAGTATTCGTAAAATCTTCGTTCTGGTATTTCTCATAAAGTCCAAGAACCTGAGATTTTTCTGCATATTTTTCATTAACTAGTAAATCAATTAGATTCTTAGTGTGTAATCTTTGAAACTCATCAACTTTTGTGAGAACTTCGTCAGAAACACCGAGTTGCTTCATACTTGAAAGTACGTCATTCCCACTATCCAAAGAGAGAAATATAACTTCAAGCAATTTATCAACATCAAGAAGGTTTAACTCTACAACAGCTGATAAAGTACTTGGGCGAGATTCAAGTTGCTTAATGGCAGCTTGAATAAAACCTTCTTTTTCAACAGCAGAGTTATCTACTAAATACTTTCCAAAGTTCATCTATTACCTTCTTAAATTCTCTTCGCTATCTCAGTTAAAAGTGGCCCAAAATCCTCTAAATTAAGAATTTTCGCACCTATATTTCTTCTATTCACTGCACCAGGCATTCCCCAAACAACAGAAGAGCCTTCGTCCTGAATAAATTGATAAGCTTGTTTTTCTTTTAATGCTTCACAACCATTTGCTCCATCTTCTCCCATTCCGGTTAAAATAATGGACATTACCTGATTCGAAAAGTTTTCAGAAACTGATTGAAAAAGAACATCAACAGCGGGTCTTACAAAACAAACCTTTTCATCTTGGTTAAGAGAAAGCGACAAATCTTTTTCCAATTTCATATGATAGTCACCTGGAGCTATATAACAAACTCCATTCTCTAACTTCTCACCCCCTGCTGCTTCTCTTACGTCCACAGGAGAAACCTTGTCTAACATTTCTGCCAGTTTCTTTGTAAATAAAGGTGGCATATGTTGTACAATTAGCATTGGATAGCTTGGTCTTTCTGTAATTCCTTTAAAAATTTTTGTTAGAGCTTCAGGACCTCCTGTAGAGCATCCAATTAAAACAAGTTTTGGCTTTACGTTCATTGTACTTACAACATCAGACATTGTGCTACTTGCTTCGGGAACTCCCTTAGGCTTTATCGGTGCAAGAGAAGTCTGCTCTGGACTAATTGGAGCTGTAGCTCTTTTCGACTTAAGCGCTTCAATCTTTGGAACCAATTCATCTCGAATCATTTCAATTGAGCTTTCAATTGTTCCTTGGCCTTCTATTTTAGTAACAAAGTCATCGGCTCCACTTGAAAGTGCATCAATCGTCCTTTCAGCACCACGAGTCGTAATTGCAGAAAAAACGATAATAACAACCTTGCTGTTAAACTTTCTTATTTCTTTAATTGTTTCCATGCCATCCATAACAGGCATTTCCATATCTAAAGTTATTAAATCCGTATCAGGATTTTGCTTTAAGAAATCAACAGCTATCTTTCCATTGCTACAAGTCTTAAAAACATTATAACCAGGCACTTCTGAAAGTGCCTGGTTTATTGCTGTTCTATAAACGATAGAATCGTCTACAACGAGTATTTTCATTCTATGCCTTTTTAAATTTCAATCTTATCCACATGAACTTGTAAAGTGTCCGCCATCTCTCTCAGAAGCTTCGCTGCGTCTTGTGTATTGGCTGCATCTTTTCCAGTTGTAGCTGCGGCTTCAGATACTTGACCAATATTTTCATTAATCTGTTTAACACCTTCAGCTGCTTCAGTTACAATTCGTGTTACTTCATTAGTTGTCGCAGCCTGCTCTTCAACAGATGCAGCAATATTACCTGCATATCCATTTACTTTTTCAATCGCATCAGAAATTTCACCAATTGCATTTACTGCATTCTTCGAATCACTTTGGATAGTTTCAATTTTCTTCGTAATATCATTAGTCGCTTTTGCTGTTTGTTTAGCAAGTTCCTTAACTTCATTGGCAACAACGGCAAAGCCTTTTCCGGCCTCTCCAGCTCTTGCAGCTTCAATCGTAGCATTTAGAGCGAGAAGGTTTGTTTGTTGTGCAATCGAAGAAATAACCTTGATCACATTTCCAATATCCATACTAGATTCACCAAGCTGTCCAATAATCTCATTAGTCGACTTGGCCATCTTCATAGCCTCGTTTGACATAGAGGATGCTTCATTTGTAGTTTTTGTAATTTCTTTAATTGCAGCAACCATTTCTTCCATATTTGATGCTACAGTTTGTACACCAGCATTGATCTCTTCAGATGCAGTACTTGCCGTATTTGCCTGAGCAGATGTCTCTTCAGCTCCAGCAGATAAAGAATTTGAAAGTGCCAATAACTGCTCTGCAGAATCAGATAGTCCTTGCGCACTCTTAGAAAGATCATCAACTAAAGCATACTTATCAGTGATTACATCCCATGTTACCATTGGTCCGAGATACTCCCCTGAACTATCAAAAATAGCAGATACTAAGAGATCTAGTTTTTCTGGTCCAACAGAAATAACGGCCTTGTGTGGGAGGTTCGCTGGATTTCCAAAGATTTTACGAGGTCCCTCTGGATTCTTATGTAACCAGTCAATACTTTTCCCAACTAAATTATCGACTCTGTCAGGTAGATATTGTTCAAGTCCTTTTAAAGTCGTTCTTGAACTTTCATTCATATAAATCATGACACCTTCAGGTGTCGCCATCATTGTGTTGATAGGCGATTTTTCAACCATCTGAGATGTTCTGGCCATTTCTGTTTCAGTTTCAAGCTTCTTAGTGACGACTTCCCATGTCACCATTGGTCCTAGGTATGTACCATCAGTTGCGAGGATTGGAGAGACAAGAAGGTCAAGTTTTTCAGGTCCAACAGAGATAATTGCACTATGTGGAAGATTACTTGGATTTCCAATAATTTTTCTCTGAACCTCAGGATCTTTATGAAACCAGTCAATACTATTTCCAACTAAGTTATCCACCTTATCTGGTAAATATTGCTCTAATGTTCTTAGAGTATTTGTTGATGCCTCATTCATATAAAGGAGGTTACCATCAGGGTTTGCCATCATCGTGTTAATTGGTGATTTATCTACCATCTGACGAATTCGAGCCATTTCAATTTCTAATTTTTGCGCCTCAGTAACAACTTCCCAAGTTACCATTGGTCCAAGGTATGTTCCATTATCTGATACTATTGCCGTAACAAGTAGATCTAGCTTTTCAGGCCCAACTTCAATAATTCCCTTGTATGGTAAGTTTGCTGGATTTGCGATAATTTTCTTTTGAACTTCCGGATCTCTATGAAACCAATCAATACTTTTACCTACTAGGTTTTCAACTCTATCTGGTAAATACTGCTCAAGTGTTTTAAGCGTTGATGATGATGCAGCATTCATATAAGTTAGGATACCTTCAGGCGTTGCAAACATTGTGTTAATTGGTGATTTCTCAACCATTTGTTCAAAATTTACATTCGTCCCGCTAGGCATCTCTGCTACTCCTAAGTTTGACATAAAAATCCCCTTTTAAACGTCTACCGACAATACTTTTTCTAAATCTAATAATATTAATAAATTGCTTTCTAATTTATAGACACCTTTAATATATTTCTTGATGTTGTCATTAATTGTTTCTGGAATACTCTCAAAAGTTTTCTCTTCCACATCAATAACATCTAAAATTTCATCAACCATTAAGGCATAAAGCGAATCACCATTACGAACAATGATATTCATATGGTCATCGCACTCATTATCTTCCATCTTAAATAGTCTTCGAAGACTGACAGATGTTACAATCTGTCCCCTTAAATTTATTAGCCCCTTAACATACTCCGGTGACAAAGGAACCGTTGTCAGAGGTTGAGGTTTAATAACCTCCTGTACATCCAATACCGAGATTGCATAATAATCACCTTTAATTTTAAAGCCACACAACTGCGACAAAGATGAATTGAGACCTTCGCCACCACTATCTTGTAATTCTTCGTTAGACACTACTTCCATAATTATCCTATTAATTGATTGATTACTTCTACTGCTCTAAAATTATTTTGCTTATCAAAGCAGAAATCAAAACCTTCATTAATCAATTCATCATATTTTCTTTCAACTACTGAAGACACTGCAAGAATAGGAATTTCTTTTAAGTCTTCTTTTGCCCTAATTTCCTTCAACAACTGAATTCCATTCATATGTGGCATATCTATATCTGTTACTACAGCAATATAGTTCTTGCTCACCAACTTCAATGCTTCTTTACCATCAACAGCTGTATCCACTTCAAAGCCTGACTCTAAAAATAACTCTTTTTGTATTCTTAAAAATAGTTCCGAATCTTCAACTATTAAGACGCGACCTTTAGAATTTTCTACAGAGGAAGCTGAAGCAAAAGGTAAGCCATCTACAATTTTAAAAATATCTAAAATGGTAATTGTTTTGTCATTGATAAAAGCTGTTCCTATAAACCCGTCTCTATCAGAAGTATCTGTTGAAATCTTCGAATGATTTATAGCAATATCACGTATCTCTGAGACAACAAATCCAAGCTGTACCCCTCTGGCGTTTATAACAATAACAGGGAGTTCTTCTTGTCCGTTGGACAGGGCTGAATCTTCAGATATGCCAAGAGTGTTTTCTAGTTGAACAAGCGGCATCGCCTTTCCACGGTATCTCACGAGTGGCATATTTCCACTCCATTCAACATCCTTAATAGAAAACTCTTCTAATCTATGAACAATAGCTAATGGAATTCCATACTCACGCCCATCCTCAAGAGAACAAAGTAAGACTTCGTCATTATATGCAACCTCTTTTTCTTGATGACGATTTGAGAGATCAACATCAGACTTCTTCTGAGCTTGAACCCTTCCCATATGATTATAATACCCAAGTGCATCTATAATAAGGGCAACAGAACCATCTCCCATGATTGTAGCTCCGCCATATATAGATAACTCCTTAAGCTCTCTACTAAGTGGCTTAACAACAATTTCTTCTGTATCTAAAACTTGATCTACAACAAGACCATATATTGCACCTTCTGCATTTAAAATGGCGATATTTATATCAGATGATTTAAGCTCTTCACTTGCTTCGGTTAAGTTCAAACTAGAATCTAGTCTAAATATAGGAATAAGATCACCCCTTAAACGGTAAAACTCTGAATCATGGATGTGCTCAATTTTCTTCTCATCACCTTCTTCAATACGAACAAGCTCAACGAGGTTCGTTTGTGGAATAGCGTATGTTTCCCTACAACTTTGAACAACTAAAGCTGGAACAATCGCAAGAGTAAGAGGAATGCGTAATTTAAAAATTGTTCCCTCTCCGACTTTTGAACTAACATCTACCGATCCACCAATCTTTTCAATATTTGATTTCACAACATCCATTCCGACACCGCGGCCAGAAATATTTGTCACTTGCTCTGCTGTAGAAAAACCAGGAGTAAAAATTAAATTTAGAATCTGTTTTTTAGTAAGAGCTGCTCCTTTCTCACTTGAGATAAGCTCTTTAGATATTGCCTTAGCTAATATCTTCTCTGGATCAACTCCGTTTCCATCATCAGCAATTTCAATTGTTACCTGACCACCTTCATGATAGGCCCTAATTGAAATTGAGCCCTGATCAGGCTTTCCATTGCTAACTCTTTTTTCGGGAACTTCTACACCATGATCAACAGAGTTTCTTATTAAGTGTGTTAATGGATCACGAATGGCCTCGAGTAGAGTTTTATCTAGTTCAGTTTCTTTACCTGTAATAGTCAGTTTGATATTTTTACCTTGCTGACGCGAAAGATCTCTGACGACACGTTCAAACTTACTTAGAACGCTACCAACTGGTTGCATTCTAGTTGTCATAATATCTGTCTGTAGCTCAGTTGTAATTGCATTCAATTGATGTGCAAGTCTACTCAGCTCAGAGGAAGTATCATTGTTCGCATATTGAAGAATTTGGTTTCTATTAAGTACTAACTCTCCTACAACATTCATGATCTTATCCAAGAGCGAGACATTCACCCTTACAACAGAGTCTACAAGATTAGTACTTCCAGTTGCTTTCTTACTAGAATTTGATTCCGTTGAATTAGACTTGTTATTTTTTTCTTCTATGATTTTATTTTTTAACTCTTCTGCTTTAAGCCTTAACTGATGAAGGGTTCCCTTATCTGTCGCGACTGCTTCAGTATTTTCTAATGAAACTTCTTTTG
>NZ_AUNJ01000414.1 GCF_000447775.1 Bacteriovorax sp. DB6_IX | reverse complement strand
TAAAAAAATCTTAAAAATGTAGACGGTGGAAATTTTGTTCTTAATGAGCTTATTACACTCTATCCAAGTCTAGATTATCTTGTTCTTGTCAGTTTAGATGGAAAGGTTGTGACTTCAAGCTCGATTGACGCCGAAGGAAAACAGTTAAAGACTGACTTTCTAAAGTCTGTTGATTTCAATCAATATGATTGGTTCAAAAATACGAAGAATGGAAAGTATGTCGAGGATTTTAAAAAGAAGATCTTCGGGGCTTATGTTGGTGAAGTTCAGCTTGATGATATTGCAAAGAAAATGTACGGAAAAGATCGTCTTGGGATGATGTTTGGGACGCTCATCGAGGATGAGTATGGTGACCCGATTGCTATCTTAGGGGCTTATTCAAATATGAGATGGGTCGAAAATGAAATGACAAATCTCTACAATGTTCTTGCTTCTAATGGGATGAACTCTGCCGAGATTCATTTAATTAATAAGGCCGGTAAGCCAATTGCCTTCTTTGGAGAATCTGGTGGTTACTAAAGAATCATCAATTGTTCACGATTTCAAAAATTATAATTTAAAACTTGATCTCTTTGCCAAAGACCACCCAATTGTTAAACGAACTTAAAAGAGGGGAAGAAGGGAACAACTATTAGCAAAAGATTTCACTGATCATAAAGAAGATCATATCTTCGCTTATGGTGCTATCCATAATAGAAGATTTCTCGATGCTATCGGTTGGAAACTTGTTGTAGGAATGCAACCAAGTGATGCCTTTAGTGAAATCATTGCACTACAGAAAGTATTCTATTTAACATTAGCGATTGCCTTTGTCGTTTGTTGTTTTGTATCGATCTTCATTGTTTCAAGACTATATGGACAACTGATAAAAGTTATTGAAGGACTTCGAGCTAGTGCAGGAAGAACTCTTAACTTTGTGAGCCAGTTGAATGAGATGTCTGGAAAAGTGAATGAGATGTCATCTTCACAAGCTTCTGCGATTCAGGAAACAGCTTCAACTCTTGATGAAGTTTCACAAATGGTAAAAATGTCAGCACAAAATGCTAATAACTCAGTTGATATTTCATCAAGAGTGAAAAGAGTGCAAATACAGGAAAGCAAGTTGTCGCCCGTGTTGTCGATGCCATGAATGGGATTAAGAACTCTAACGAGGCCATTCTTACGACAACATCTGAAGGTAATAAGAAAATTAATGAAATTGTTTCAGTTATTAATGAAATTTCTGAAAAGACAAAAGTGATTAACGATATTGTTTTCCAAACTAAGCTTCTCTCTTTTAATGCTTCAGTTGAGGCCGCGAGAGCAGGAGAGCACGGTAAGGGATTTGCTGTTGTTGCAGAAGAAGTTGGTAATCTCGCTCAGATGTCAGGTAAGGCCGCTGAAGAGATGGTGAAATTCTTGGAGAGTCTATCTCTCGTGTAGAGACAATTGTTAAAGAGAATCAAGGTGCCATCGAAAAAATCATGGTAACTTCTAAAGAGAAGATTGAACAAGGGATCGAGATTACTGGAGAATGTGATCGTGCCCTTGAAGAGATTGTAGAAGGTGTTAAGGTCGTGACAAGTATGTCACATGAAATTTCAACTGCGACGAAAGAACAGGAAAGCGGAGTTTCAAATATTTCAATGGCAATGAATCAACTTCAAGATTCAACTAATGAAAACTCTAATATTGCCTTCCAGACACTGAAGTGTTCTGAACAGCTAGATAAGGAAACAGATTACTTAAGGGATGTCATCCTGACTTTAGAAAATGAGGTTGTAGGGGGAAAGGCTCCAGTAAGCTCAAAAGCTGCTCCGGCAATTAGAGAAGAGTCGAGTACTGAGGATAATATTTTAGAAATGCCTGCACCAAAATCTCAAAAAGTAGAATCTAAGGCTCCTGCTAAAAAAGTTGTCAAGAACGAACCTAAGAGTGAGTTTAAAGAAGATCTAAAATCTGTTGTTGGAGCAGAAATTCCAGATGCTAATGATCCTCGTTTTGAAGACATCTAATTAAACCAATATATTGTACAAGTTCATAAAAAAGCCCTTAAATTTTTAAGGGCTTTTTTTATTCATGGAAAATTCATTTAGTACAACTGTACGAAATATCAAACAAACCTAACCTTAATTTTATCTAAAGACATCGAACAATCCTGACAATAAAGCTCAATCTTAAAATTATTTACACAGCTTATTTGCCTCTGAAATAATATTCACATTCATACTAACCAAATAGGGAGAGTGCAAATGAGACGATTGAGTGTCTGCGCAATCTTCGCTCTTGCTCTTGTTTCAACAGGAGTTCAGGCCGGAGCGAAAGATGATTTTATTAAGGCCGTAAAAACACAATGTAAGAAGAGTGATGCTGATGCAAAAGCTCTTGCTACTCCAGGGCGTTCTGGAAATGTTATTAAGTTTAAAACTTGTTCTGGGGCAACAGTACAAGTAGGTGATTGTACTCTTCAGTGTAAAGATGCTTCATCTTCAATTGGTGGATAGGAATTAGGGAGTTATATATGTTAAAAAAATCTTTATTAGTTGGTGCAGTTGTTGCTGCGACTGCTTTAAGTGCAAATGCACAATCTCTTGAAGAAAGAGTTGAAGCGCTAGAATTTGCTGGTTACGAAAACTGGTGGAAGTTCAGTGGAAACCTTGAATATCGTTTTGATGCTGTTGAGACTGAATACAAGAAAGCTTACAGTACTCTTACATTTGATGGTTCTACAAATTCATATGCTAAAGGTGATAAGAATAGTGTAAAGCATCACAGAATTTTTTCTGAGCTTGATATCGAAGCTAAGCCAACAGACAAGCTAACATTCTACGGAAGACTTTCAGCTTCTAAAGCAATGAACACTCTTAATAAGGGTGGTGGAACTTACGTTCAAGATTCTGCTTTCAATGAGCTTGGTGAAGGGATGAACGGTGGTAATTCATCAGTATTCTTAGAAAGAGCATTTGTTAATTATTCTTTAATGAAGAACCTTGTTCTTTCTGTTGGTCGTCTACCAACTGTAGAGGGAACTCCAGCGCACTTCTCTGAAGCAAGATCTCCAATGGGTGGTTACCCACTACTTGCTTTTGGTGGGATCTTCGATGGTATCGCTCTTACTTATGGTCACAAACTAGGTGGAGGGGATTTAACTCTTAGAGGTATCTACACTCCATTTAACACAAGAAATATCGACTTTGGAAATGAGAAGTTCGAAGATGCTAATGGAATGGAAGTTGACGAGAACGTTGATGTATATTCTTTAATGCTAGAATTCCAAAAAACAAACTTCTCTTGGGTTAAGAACTTTCACTTTACTTATCAGTACCTAAAGTTTGGAAGATTTAATGCTCTTGCAAAGGCTCACGTAGTTACAGTTAACCCAAGCTCGAATGCTGTTGTTTCAAGTAAGTTTGATGGAAATATTGAACTAGGTCTTGAAAGACATGTTCTTAACTTAGATCTTGTTGGGATTGCAAAGACTGGACTAAACTTTGGTGTTTCTTTCTTAAAAGGAAAAGCTGAAGGAAGCGGAAACCTCACTCAAACTTCTTATAATAATGATGGTGCGACAGCTGGACCAACTAGTATTGGTACTTGGCTAGGATCATCTGCTAAGGAGCATGATGGAGACGCTTGGATTTTCAACCTTTCTTACAATATCATGAAGCTTAGAAATGCAACTGTTGGTGTTGAGTATGTAACAATTGATGATGATGCATTCGTTTATGATTCAGCAAGTAAGAACTTAGTTGGACAGTATACTTCTAGAGGTGGAGATGCGAAACATTTCTACTGGGTACAACCAATTGATAATAACTTTAAAGTTAAATTTGGTTACCAAGAAGCAAATAGAAAGAAGACTAATTATCTAGGTGGATTCATTGGATCGACTTCAGATATTGATAATGTAACTAAGTCTTACTACTCAAGTCTACAATTCACATTCTAATAAAACGGGCTCCTTCGGGAGCCTTTTTTTATTCTAACTTTCTATTTAGAGATCATATCACGTAATTTTTGTATCATTAATAAAGTTCACATTCTCTTTATTGTAGATTGAAAGAACATTCGGATGAATGTCTTTTTTAAAGACGGTATAGAAGTTTTCAGCTTCTTCTGGTGTTTTTCTAAACGAGAGCTTTTCTAAAATTCCGAGTTTCTTGGCGATGGCAACTAAGGTACTTTGAGTTGGGAGGTAGAGGGCTTGGATACTGCGCTTTTTTTGCGAGAGAGAGCATCATTGGCTCTAGATGATCGACTCCCGATGGAATGTATTTAAGCTTGAGGTGATCCTTATTCTTAGCGATAAATGGCGAGATATAGGCCTTGGCCGGAAGACCAATATCATATTTTTGGATGTCTTTTACTTCCTTAATTTCTGAAGGGGAGTTTCCCATTCTAAAGACAATTGCAGGACGATCACTAATATAAGCATTTTGAGGATAGGAGAATATTTTTTCTCTGGCCTTATTCTTTGCAAGTAGGACGGCGCCATCTAATCGGGATTTTTCCATTTCTACCAGAAGTCTTTGGAAGGGATATTTCTCAAAGACAATTCGATATTGATTCTGATCTTTAAAGACACTCTTAATGTAGTCAATAGCGATCCCTTTTACTTGGTTACTCTCAGTGTAGCTAAAGGGCGGAAGCTCAAAGTACCCAAGTTTTAACACCTCTTTTGCTGAGCAGGGAAGAAGACTAAGAAGTGAAAGAGTGATCATTTTAATTTTCACGGTGACTCCAATAAAAATTACTTTAAAACAAAATCTATTTTAACCGATAAATGCATATATAACTAGGATACATAATGAACCTTGATGAATACAAAGAGTTAAATTTGGCCGCACTCGAAGATCTGGTTGAGTGCCCGTGCAATATCTACCTTGTTCTTCCAAGTGGGAAGAGACTTATTATTGGTCAGCAGGGTAATCTCATTAATCTAAAAATGATTGAAAAGTATCAAGAAAAAGATGAAGTCAAAGTTCTCGTATCAAAAGAAGATTATCCAATTGTTTTAGAAAAAC
>NZ_AUNJ01000413.1 GCF_000447775.1 Bacteriovorax sp. DB6_IX | reverse complement strand
TGGCATAAGCATTAATATCACTATGAGAGTATCTCTTATTTGCAGAGATAATTTTTATAAACTTCGTTTGTGTCAGTTCCAGATAGACATCGTAGGGAAGAGAGTCGAAGAGATAGAAGTTTCTTAGCTTCATGGGAAGTAGTTCTTCACGATCTATTTCCTCAATGGATTGCTCAAACTCTTCATGTGAAGCCCAGTCAATGGCCTTTTTGATGGCCTCTTTAAATTTTGGAATTTCAATTGGGCGAATTACGATATCGTTGATTTCACTTTTTAAATAAAGCTCTTCGGCTACGCTG
>NZ_AUNJ01000412.1 GCF_000447775.1 Bacteriovorax sp. DB6_IX | reverse complement strand
GGTAGCGACAGTTGGTAATTTTAGTTAAATTTAGCTTTATTTTATAAGGTCTTGGAAAGATAGGGTGATTAAAGAAAAAGTTGGTTAGTGTTCACTTTTTGAAACAATAAAATATATCCACAATATCGCCCCATTCATAAGGCGATACTGTGGATTCAATTTTATTTATTTTCTATTTTCGGAAATAGTGCTTCTGGAGCTTGAATATCAAATTTGGCCTTTCCAAACTCAAGAAGTTCAGCACCTTCAATGTCAGCACCAATATAACCTGATGCGGTTTCTGTTGTTTGAGGAACAAAGGCCTGTAGAAGATAAGTTGCGGCACTCATTCCAAAGAGACAGTTGTAAACAATCTTAGAAAATGTCTCAGTGTCTTCCTTATACTTCCAAGGTTCTTTATCATTAACATATTGGTTCATCTGATTTACAAGTTCCCAAATAACATCCATGGCCTTATTGTGTTCTCTCTTATCCATGAATTCACTTGCACGCTTGTAAATCTCAGCAACTTGAATTTCCTGATCAACACCTTCACTTGTAAAGATATGATCAGGCATTACCTTTCTTGCGAGTTTGATAACTCTCATAAGTAGGTTTCCATAATCATTTCCAAGTTCAGCATTATGTTTTGCAATGAGCTCATCAACAGAGAATTTACCATCTGAAGTTGCAGAGATATTTCTTAGGAGATAGTAACGAACAGTGTCTGTAGGAAATCTCTCTAGCATATCAAATGGATCAACAACATTTCCAAGAGACTTACTCATCTTCTTTCCGTCTTCCGCAAGAATCATCCCGTGAACATAGACTTGTTTTGGAAGAGGAAGGTCCGCAGCTTTTAGCATACATGGCCAGATAACAGAGTGGAACCAAAGAATATCTTTACCAATGACGTGCATATCGGCTGGCCAAAACTTTCTTTGATCTTCCGACAGGGCCGAGTAGTAATTGATTAGGGCATCAAACCATGTATACATAACAAAATTATCATTACCTGGAACAGGAACACCCCAGTTCTGTGTTGGTCTAGAAATTGCGAGATCTCTAAGATCATCTGCTTCAAGACGGCTTAGGATTTCTTTATATCTCGCGGCCGGTGCGATAAAGTCAGGGTTCGCTTTTAGATGGTCAATAATCCAGCTCTGGAATTCAGAGAGCTTGAAGAAGTAACCTTCTTCCTCTTTCTTTTCAAGTTGCTTGTGGTGTTCTGGACAGTTTCCATCTGGAGCTTGAAGCTCTGTATAGAATGACTCACATGATAGACAGTACATTCCAGAGTAGTGTCCATGATAGATAAGCCCTTTAGATTCTATCTTTTGCCAGATTTCAGTAGAGGCATCATGGTGCCTTTTCTCAGTTGTTCTAATAAAGTCATCGTACTGAATATTTGCTTTTTCACAAAGCTCTTTAAATACTTCAACATTTTCAGCAACAAAGGCTTCAGTTTCTTTCCCCGCCGCCTTAGCTGATTCAATTAATTTCTGTCCATTCTCATCAGTCCCTGTCAGAAAGTGTGTTTCCATACCTTTCATCTTGTACCAACGATTGTAACTATCTGTGACGATCTTCTCGTAGGCGTGACCAATATGTGGCCTACCATTTGGATAATCGATTGCAGTTGTACAGTAAAATTTATTCGACATTTTAATTCCTTTAACCTTTCACTACGATGTTACAGATTCTACCTGGAACATAGATTTCTTTAACAATTGTTCCCGTTAGGAATTTACTTACTCTTTCGTCAGCCTTGGCCTGAGCAAGAAAATCTTCCTTTGCAATATCTGCAGGTACATCAATTGTTGCCCTTGTCTTACCATTTACTTGAATTGCCATTGTGATGAGATCATCTTTTGCTAGAGCTTCATCAAACTTTGGCCATGCTTCATAAGCAAGAGTCTTATCTCCTCCTAAGTTGGCCCAAATTTCTTCAGCAGCGTGTGGTGCCATTGGACTTAGAAGAAGAGCGAAAGTTTTTGCTGTCTCAACAGAAACACTTCCTTTTTTTATAACTTCGTTATTCATTACCATGAGAGCTGAGATGGCAGTATTAAATCTCATATTCTCAATGTCTTCAGTAACTTTCTTAATCGTCTTATGAAGTGTTTTTAAAGTGTCTTGGTCTTTTTCTGCACCTTCATAAGTATTCTCTTTGTTTCCATAGAACATAAAAGATTTTCTAAGGAAAGTGTGAACACCTTTTACACCCTTTGTTTGCCATGGTTTTACTTTCTCAAGTGGCCCCATGAACATCTCATACATTCTGAGTGAATCAGCACCAAACTCATTAACGATATCATCTGGGTTGATAACGTTACCACGAGACTTACTCATCTTTTCTCCATCTGGAGCAAGAATCATCCCTTGGTTAACAAGTTTTTGGAATGGCTCTTTTGTTGAAACATAACCTAGATCAAAAAGAACTTTGTGCCAGAATCTTGCGTAGAGTAGGTGAAGAACTGCGTGTTCAATTCCTCCAACATAGAGATCTACTGGCATCCAATATTTTTCAAGATCTTCATCCCATGGCTTGTCTGGGTTCTTAGGATCAATATATCTAAGGTAATACCAACAAGACCCGGCCCAGTTAGGCATTGTATTTGTTTCACGTCTTGCTTTCTTTCCTGTCTTTGGATCAGTGATATAAAGCCATTCATCAATTTTTGCTAGAGGAGATTCTCCTGTTCCCGATGGCTCATACTTTTCAACATCTGGAAGAACAACTGGAAGTTCATCTTCATCTAAACATCTAACTGTACCATCTTCATATTTTAAAATTGGGAATGGTTCACCCCAGTATCTTTGGCGAGAGAATAACCAATCTCTAAGTTTGTAATTGATTTTCTTTGTTCCTACATTCTTCTCTTCAAGCCATGCAATTGCTTTAGTGATCGCTTCTTCTTTTCCAAGTCCATCTAGGAAGTCTGAATTAATGTGCTCTCCATCTCCAGTAAAAGCAGCTTCATTGACATCGCCACCCTTAAGAACTTCAACGATAGGGAGTTCATATTTCTTAGCGAATTCCCAATCTCTTTCATCGTGACCTGGTACGGCCATAATAGCACCTGTACCATATGAGATAAGAACATAGTCAGCGACCCAAATCGGAATCAGCTTTCCGTTTACAGGATTTGTAGCATAAGCCCCTGTGAAAACACCTGATTTGTCTTTGTTAAGATCAGTTCTTTCAAGATCAGACTTTAGTGAAGTCGTTTTAAGATATTCTTCAACAGCAGTCTTTTGCTCTGCTGTTGTAATTTTTGAAACAAGGTCATGTTCTGGAGCAACTACCATATAAGTTGCACCAAAGAGTGTATCTGGACGAGTTGTAAAAACTTCTAGCTCTCCATGTCCACCTTCAACAGCAAACTTAACTGTGGCACCTTCGCTTCTTCCAATCCAATTTCTTTGTAATTCTTTAATTCCTTCAGGCCAGTCAACATCTTCAAGGTCATCGATAAGTCTGTCCGCATATTCAGTAATCTTTAGCATCCACTGCTTCATTGGACGTCTCTCTACAGGGTGCCCACCAACTTCAGATTTACCATCGATAACTTCTTCGTTAGCAAGAACTGTTTTAAGTGCAGGACACCAGTTTACAGAAATCTCATCTTCGTAAGCTAAGCCCTTGTTGTAGAGTTGAACAAAAATCCACTGTGTCCATTTGTAGTAATCAACATTACTCGTCGCAATTTCTCTGGACCAGTCATATGAGAAACCAAGAGTCTTAAGCTGTCTTGTAAATGTTCCAATATTTTTCTGAGTTGTTTCTTCTGGATGTGTCCCTGTTTTGATTGCATAGTTTTCTGCAGGTAGACCAAAAGAGTCCCAACCCATTGGGTGAAGAACGTTATACCCATTCATTCTCTTGTAACGAGACATGATGTCTGTTGCCGTGTACCCCTCTGGGTGTCCAACGTGTAGTCCCGCTCCTGATGGGAAAGGGAACATATCTAGGGCATAGTACTTTGGTTTTGAACGATCGCTTGAATCCGTTTTAAACGTCTCGTTCTCTTCCCAATACGCCTGCCATTTCTTTTCGATTTCTCCAAAGTTGTACTGCATCAATTCCTCACTAAATTATTTAATTTGATCTTAAATGAAAGTCATCCGATACTATCAGAAAGAACTAGTTTTAAAAAGGGTTTAGGGGAATTATGACGATCTTTTGTCGCGGTGTGTTTCTATTTTTATTTTCAACATTTATCATGGCCAGTTCGGTTGAATTACCAATCATAAAATCAGTTGGATCACTAGTGATTACCCAAGTCAAAATTGGTGAAAAAGATTATCAATTTCTCCTGGATACAGGATCAAATGCAAACTTCCTCTCGGCTGAAACAGCTAAGTCATTAGGAAAGGCTTTAGAAAGGGCTCCTGAAAAAGATACTTTCGTAAATACCTTTGGTGGAAGACAGAAGTCAGAGGCCTATAAATTAACGGTGAAGCTTGGCGGTTTTGAATTTCCTAAGATGCTTAGCTACGTTATGAACACTAAGAAATTCAATGAAGACCAAGACGGGATTAATTGTTGTGATGGTATTCTTGGCATAGATTTTCTTAAAGACAACTTTGTACAAGTGAATTTAGCGCAGAAGAAAATTACAATTTCAAATACATTTAAAAAGAAAAACTTAAAGGGTTGGAAGAGAATTCCAATTAAAATGGTTGGAAAAAACATCATTAGCTTTAAGTGTGAAGCTGGTGGGAGTTCTTTCAACTTTGGACTGGATTCAGGTAATGAAATCCCGATCATTTTCCATACTCATAAAGTAGATGATCTTCTTCTTCGTGAGCAAATGTTTTCTCAAGGCTATCAAGGGGCAGGACTTCCTTTTTTCCATGTTGAGAACCTAAAATGTGGAGAGGTGAAAACACCTAAAGTACTTTCTACTTACTTCTATGGGGCAAAAGGAGCACTGACTCATAAATTTGTTGATGGCAATGTTGGGTCGCATATTCTAGGGAAAAATTATATTCTCGATCTAAAAAATGAAGCTATTTGGGTAAAAGGAGAAGCTCTAGATTTTAAAATTGGAACTAAGACTTATAAGTATCTTCCAGATTTTAAATTCCAAAAAGGGCATCGCTCAATTATTCATCAGGCCGTTTCACTTATTGTAAATTCGTGCGCAGAGGCAAGTGCTTTCCAAGATTGTGTGCGAAAGTTATGTTCGATAGAGGGAAAGAAACTTTGTGTCTTTAAAGAAACGCGCAAGAATTTCGATGACTTCGTAAAGTATCAGTATCCTGTTCGAACTAGGGACTGCTCGATTCCTCGACTTGTTACAAGAGTTAAGATTTAGACCCGTTCAATATAATTATTGTTGGTACAAACTTAGTGAAGTCAATCAAGCTTACTACCCAAAGAAGTTTAAACCAATTGAACTTAAAGGGCATCTTGCTATGTTTGAATCACAGGTTACTTTATTAGAAGTATCAAACCCCGTGAGATTAACAAGAGACTTCTATTGTTATGCTGTTTCCCAAGGAATTATTAATGAGAGAACGCTACCGGCCACGATGTTTGGCTTATCTGTAAAAGGACTAACACTATCTAAGAAAAGCCTAAGTTTTTATCGTGACTGGATGAAAACTCCTAATGGGGTGAAGTGCCAAGAACTTGTTCTTTCGACTGTAGGAGAGAAGCCGGCGATTAAATTAGAGAGTTACTTCGACAAGGTAATATTTGGCCCTTGTTAATCCTTATACTATTCTTGGGAGACGGGAGTGCGTCAGTTTGATGAGAGCTACAGAGTGACTGTTAATCATGAGCTCCTACATGCTGTTTACTCCTTGTCCCCAAAGGCCAAGAAGCTGGCAAAGTCAATGTGGGAGGGCTTGAAGGAAGATCAAAAAGAGAATTTTAAAAAGGCTCACCCGAGTTATGATTTTGAAAATGAAACGATTCTT
>NZ_AUNJ01000411.1 GCF_000447775.1 Bacteriovorax sp. DB6_IX | reverse complement strand
AAAGCAAAATCATTTGCTTTTTGTCACAGCAGTATCACTGAAGCGAGCTTCTTTGATCAAAATGAAGTCACAAAAAAAGGCCTTATCAAAGTAAGGCCTTAATATTTGCATAATTTTAATTTCTTAAATTAGAATCTTGCGTTTACTTCCTGCTGTGAACTCACAAAGCGAAATTTCGCGTGTTCGTGCCTTGTCCACAGTCAAAAAGCAAAATCATTTGCTTTTTGTCACAGCAGTATCACTGAAGCGAGCTTCTTTGATCAAAATGAAGTCACAAAAAAAGGCCTTATCAAAAGTAAGGCCTTAATATTTGCATAATTTTAATTTCTTAAATTAGAATCTTGCGTTTACTTCCTGCTGTGAACTCACAAAGCGAAATTTCGCGTGTTCGTGCCTTGTCCACAGTCAAAAAGCAAAATCATTTGCTTTTTGTCACAGCAGTATCACTGAAGCGAGCTTCTTTGATCAAAATGAAGTCACAAAAAAAGGCCTTATCAAAGTAAGGCCTTAATATTTGCATAATTTTAATTTCTTGAATTAGAATCTTGCGTTTACTTCCTGCTGTGAACTCACAAAGCGAAATTTCGCGTGTTCGTGCCTTGTCCACAGTCAAAAAGCAAAATCATTTGCTTTTTGTCACAGCAGTATCACTGAAGCGAGCTTCTTTGATCAAAATGAAGTCACAAAAAAAGGCCTTACAAAAGTAAGGCCTTAATATTTGCATAATTTTAATTTCTTAAATTAGAATCTTGCGTTTACTTCCTGCTGTGAACTCACAAAGCGAAATTTCGCGTGTTCGTGCCTTGTCCACAGTCAAAAAGCAAAATCATTTGCTTTTTGTCACAGCAGTATCACTGAAGCGAGCTTCTTTGATCAAAATGAAGTCACAAAAAAAGGCCTTATCAAAGTAAGGCCTTAATATTTGCATAATTTTAATTTCTTGAATTAGAATCTTGCGTTTACTTCATTTTTATCAAAGAAGTAGTTGATTTCTCTTTCTGCAGAAGCAAGAGAATCAGATCCGTGAACAGCGTTTTCACCGATTGACTTAGCGTAAAGCTTTCTAAGAGTATTCTCAGCAGCTTCAGCTGGGTTAGTTGCACCCATGATTTCTCTGTTCTTATCAACAGCACCTTCACCTTCTAGCGCCATAATAACAACTGGTGCAGAAGTCATGAAAGCTACTAGCTCACCAAAGAATGGTCTTTCTTTGTGCTCAATGTAGAAACCTTCAGCTTTTTCTTTTGAAAGGTGAACAAGTTTTGCAGCAGCAATTCTTAGTCCTTCATCTTCAAATCTCTTGATGATATTTCCGATGTTGTTATCAAGAACGGCATTTGGCTTAATGATTGAAAGTGTTCTTTCCATTATAAATCTCCTTTAAGGGTGAAACTTTTTACTCAATAGTAATATACAAGTGTAACCCACATGACTAGTGGGTTACCCTATATTTTTCTAAATTTTAACTTAAGATTACTTCTTAAGAGCTTTTTCCATAGTGATACCAAGCTCAGCAGGTGATCTTGAAACGTGAACTCCACATTCTTCAAGAATCTTGAACTTAGCTTCAGCTGTATCATCTCCACCAGAAATAAGAGCTCCGGCGTGTCCCATTCTCTTACCTGGAGGCGCAGATGCACCAGCGATGAAAGAAACAACTGGCTTAGTCATATTCTTCTGGATCCATCTTGCAGCTTCAGCTTCTGCTGAACCACCGATTTCACCAATCATAATAACTGCTTCAGTATCTGGATCTTTCTCGAAAAGCTCTAGAACGTCGATAAAGTTAGTTCCATTAACTGGGTCACCACCGATACCAACACATGTCGATTGACCGATATCTCTTTGAGTTAATTGGTAAACCGCTTCGTAAGTTAGAGTTCCTGATCTAGAAACAACACCTACTTTACCTGGCATATGAATATGTCCTGGCATAATTCCGATCTTACACTCACCTGGAGTGATAACACCTGGACAGTTTGGACCAATTAGTCTCGACTTAGAATTTTTAAGAGCTGCTTTAACCTTAACCATATCAAGAATAGGAATTCCTTCTGTGATACAGATAATAAGTGGCATTTCAGCGTCAATACACTCTAGGATTGAATCAGCTGCGAATGGAGGTGGAACCATAATCATGGCCGCGTTCGCTCCAGTTTTCTCAACTGCTTCTTTAACTGTATTAAATACTGGGAAACCTTCGTGTACTGTTCCTCCCTTACCAGGAGTTACACCACCAACAAAGTTAGTTCCATAATCTCTTGATTGAAGAGAGTGGAAAGTCCCTTGCTTACCAGTAAAACCTACTGTGATTAGTTTTGTATCTCTATTAATTAGAATGGCCATTACGCCTCCCCTTTTGTCGCTTCAACAGCTTTCTTAGCTGCATCACCTAGATCATCTGCTGCGATGATTGCTAGATCAGATTCGTTAAGAATCTTCTTTCCTAGTGCTACGTTTGTTCCTTCAAGTCTTACAACTAGAGGGACTTTAACACCAAGTTCTTTCGCTGCAGCAACGATACCTTCAGCGATAATGTCACACTTCATGATCCCACCAAAGATGTTCACAAGAATTGCTTTAACATTGTCATCTGAAAGAATAATTTTAAATGCTTCAGTTACAGTTTCTTTAGTTGCACCACCACCTACATCTAGGAAGTTTGCTGGCTCTCCACCGTGAAGCTTAATGATGTCCATAGTTCCCATCGCAAGACCGGCACCATTTACTAGACAACCAATATTTCCATCAAGCTCAATATATGAAAGACCGTGCTTTCCAGCTTCAAGTTCTTTTTCTGATTCTTCAGTGATATCTCTTAGCTCTTCAACTTCAGGGTGTCTGAATAGAGCGTTTGGATCAAAGTTAAGCTTCGCATCTAGCGCTAGGATCTCACCTTGTTTAGTTTTAACAAGAGGGTTGATCTCAGCAGCAGAACAGTCATACTTAACATAGAGGTCATAAAGACCTTTGAAGAATTTAGAAGCTTCTTTAACTTCTTCTTTATCTTTAATACCGATTCCGTAAGCAAGTTTTCTCGCAACAAATGGAGTAAAACCAGCTGCTGGATCGATAGCAACTTTAATAATTTTTTCTGGAGTCTCTTCAGCAACAGTTTCAATTTCAACACCACCTTCAGAAGATGCCATCATTGTTACTTTTCCAGTAGCTCTATCAAGAACAACACCAGCATAGTACTCGTGCTCGATCTCACATCCCTCTTCAATAAGAAGAGTTAAAACCTTCTTACCTTCTGGACCTGTTTGGTGAGTCACAAGAGTCTTCCCTAGAATGTCCTCTGCGTGAAGTTTAACTTCATCAAGTGACTTAGCAAGCTTAACACCACCAGCTTTTCCACGCCCACCAGCGTGAATCTGAGCTTTAACAACCCAAATATTTCCACCAAGTTTCTTTGCGCCTTCAACTGCTTCTTCCACAGTCTTTGCAACGTGACCATTAAGAACCTTAAGACCCATATTTCTCATCAGGTCTTTGGCCTGGTACTCATGTACGTTCATAAGTTCTCCCTTATTATTTTGAACTCTTATATGATGTAATTTGGATTTATAATAATCGTCATACCTAGGTCTTACTAGGAGCAACGCTTCATAAATCGCCGATTTTTTTAAAGAACACCTGATTTTTATGATCAGACTTGATAACTTCACATTTAAGTTGGTAAATTATCGGCAGACAAGGGAGAAATCATGAATGATTTTACAGCACAAAGCAGCAATAACCAGAAGAATAGTGATATTAAACATTTAGTAATAAGCCCTGGAATGTTCCGCCTCGACGGTGGTGCAATGTTTGGAATTATTCCAAAACCATTATGGAATAAAGTCGCCCCTGCTGATGAAATGAATAGAATCGATTTAGACCTTAGACTTTGGTTAATCCAAACTCCAACAAAGAATATTTTGGTTGATACAGGAATTGGCGATTATCATGGGCAGAAGTTTGAGAGTCGCTTCGATGTCCGCCAAGATAACGCACCTCTTGAAAAAGCTCTTAATAAGGTCGGACTAAAATGCGAAGACATTACCGATCTGATTATCAGCCACCTTCACTTCGATCACGTTGGAGGAATGGCGGTGAAAAATGGAGAGAGCTTTGAAATGGCCCTAAAAAATGCCACGATCCACCTCCATCGCGATCACTATAAGTATTCTTTAAAACCGACTCAAAGAGACGCCGGTTCATTCCATATCAAAATCTTTGAGCCTATTATTAAAGAATGGGATGCGAAGAATAAGATCAACTGGCTTGAAAATGAGCAAGGTGATATCCTGACGTTAGACAATCAAGAAGTGATCAGCTTCAAATGCTCTCATGGCCATACACCTCATATGATTCATCCTTACTCAAAAGAGTTTATCTATCTCGCCGACATTATCCCAACCAGTAATCACATCCATATACCTTGGGTAATGGGATATGATATTAGTCCTGGGATTTCAGTTGAAAATAAAGAGGACTTCTTAAACTTTGTTTTTGAGAATGACCTAAAGATTATTTATGAGCACGACCCAAAATATTGGGGATCAACCATTATCAAGAATGACAGAGGACACTTTGTGGCCGGAGAACTCTTCGAGAAGTCTAGCGATCATATTAATCAGCTTTCATAAACTTCTTAATTTCTAAGACGTGCTCTTTTAACTGATCACGTCTTACTTCCATCTTGGCCCTAAGCTTTTTTCTCTTGCGAGAATTGAGTTTGGCGTATTTATCCAAGAGACTTTTCATCTCGGCCGCCCAGGCCGAAACTTCTTTAGAGAGCTTATGCAGCTTCTCTGCACTTTGCTGAGCATGGAGTTTATTCTTTGTCTTCTTAACGATTTGTTCGTAATCATCAAGAATCATTTTTTGTAGAAGTGGACCAGCATAGTGCGCGTAACGCTTTTCAAATTCCTTACCGGCATGACGTCCCCAAGACTTTCCAAGGGCCAATCTATAATTAAGAGCGATACTTGTAATCACTGTATCAACTGTTTGTAGTTTTTGATCAAGCTCAGTATAGACCTTCTTCTCATTCATGATCTTATTGATCTTGAGCTTTTCAATCTTCTCTAAATACTCCTTCTGAGTACCAGGAATCAGATAGACAGTATCCTCAAAGAGATATTTCTTCGGAGTTTTAGTAACAAGATTCTTAATCAGCTCAACAGGATCATTTACCACGGCCTGAATTTTAACTTTATACTTTCCTTGAACAAGCTGACTTCCCTTATCAAAAGTAAAGTCATCAAATTTGATATTGCCCTTTCTTGAAATTGAAGAAGAATGAAAAGAAACCTCATCTTTATGAAGATTACCATCATTCACTCTTTCAAACTTTGCATCAATGA
>NZ_AUNJ01000410.1 GCF_000447775.1 Bacteriovorax sp. DB6_IX | reverse complement strand
CCTACAGACAAGATCAATCAATACAAGTGTTCTTGTAGAAAATGGTTCAACAATTGTTCTAGGTGGACTTTATAATTACGAAAAAAGAGAATCTCACTCAGGAGTACCATTCTTAAAAGATGTTCCACTTATTGGTTGGTTATTTAGAACACCATATAATCCTTCTACTACTAAGCAGGAATTGGTTATCTTTATTACACCAAGGATTGTTAACCAAGAGAAGTCGGGGCTAGTAAATAGTATTTAATATGTCAGATTATTCAAACTTAATTGATAAATACTCTACTAAGTTAAATGAAGATCCTGCATCAAAGGTCTTTGCTCCTCTTGGTGAGATATATAGAAAGCTTGGGATGTATGATAGGGCCATAAGTATTTACGAAAGTGGCTTAAAGTACAATCCAGAGTATAGCTTAGGGCAAGTTGGAATAGCTCAGTGTCTTTATGATTTAGAGCAATATCAAAGAGCCTATAATGTTTTAAAGCCTTACTATAAAACGAGTGGTGATAACCTAAAGTTTTTGAGATTATTCGCTAAGATTTGTGACAAGCTCAACTTACTAGAAGAGGCCCTTAATATTTATAAGGCCATACTCTTTGTTTCTCCAAAAGATCTTGAAGCCATTAACTATATTAATGAGTTTGAAGATAAAGCTCTTTCTCCTATTAGTTCTGAAGAACCAATATCTTTTGATGTCGATCAGCTAGATGATGGTGTTAAAGGCTGGAGTCAGTTAAGTCTGGTTGAAAAAAATGAAGAACAAGAAGTTTTGGCGCCAGTTGAGACCATCCCAGAAAAGAGTAACGATCTTACAGCACCAGTCTTTAGTCACACTCTTGTCGACTTGTACCTTAAGCAAGGGGCAAAAGATAAGGCGATAGATCTACTGGAAAAAGCAATTGAAATAAATCCTGCAGATAAAAAAGTTATTTCACGTCTAACAGAGCTTAGAGCAGAAGTAGAAGATGAGAGAAGTAGTGGTCATGAAGATTTAATGGCCGCCTTTGACAGAAGGGCCAGTCAAATTAATAAGACTGAAGAAGATCATCTTGAACAAGTTACTATGGCCTTCGATCTCTTTATGAAGCAGATTAATCTAAGAAGAGATGCGGTATTAAACTCATGAAATTCTGTATAATAAATGGGCCAAATTTAAATATGCTCGGTACACGAGAAGTTGAAATTTACGGCTCGATGAATCTTAAGGATATTGAGAAATTCACTAGGGATACGATCTCTAAGCTTGGGCACAAAGTAGACCAAGAATGGTTTCAAAGTAATAGCGAAGAAGAAATTATAAATAAAATCCACGAGTTAGCTTCATCTGATGTGGATTGTCTTGTCATAAATCCAGCAGCGTTTTCCCATACAAGTGTTGCTATCCTTGATGCACTGAGCATCTTAAAGTGTCCTGTTATCGAAGTACATCTCTCCAATACCAATAGAAGGGAAGAGTTTAGGCAAAAGAAAATTACTGCCAAATCCTCAACTGGTGTGATAGAAGGTATAGGTTACAAGGTATATTCATTAGCAATTTTATCCCAGCTAATTAAATAAGGAATTTTTATGGAATTTCAAACGACTGATTTTAGAAAGAACCTAAAAGTTGAGGTTGATGGTAAACCATATGTGATGATCAAGTGTGACTTCACTAACCCTGGAAAAGGTTCTGCTTTTTATAAAGTTAAACTAAAAAACCTAGAATCTGGTGCCGTAATTGAAAGAACTTACAAGTCAGGTGTTTCAACTGGTGTCATGAAACCAGATCTAGAAGAGAAAGAAGTTGAGTACATGTATTCAGATACTGATGGGTTCAATTTTATGGATCAGCAGTCTTATGAGTCTATTCATGTAAGAACTGATCAGGTTGGAGATGCTGCAGATTACCTTCAAGAAGGTATTAAATTAGAACTACTTTACTACAAGGGTAACCCAATTTCGATTGAACTACCTAACTTTGTTGAACTTGCTGTGACTCAAACAGACCCAGGACTTAAGGGAGATACTGCTTCTGGTGGACTAAAGAAAGCAGTTATGGAAACAGGACTTCAAGTAAACGTTCCTCTATTTATTAAAGAAGGTGAAGTGTTGAAAATTGACACAAGAACTGGAGAATATGTAGAGAGAGTAAACAAATAATCTTACTTAGATTTCTATATAAAATAGGGCCTTTAATAGGCCCTTTTTTTGTGGGAAAATATGCCCGTCGCGTCTTAAAAATCACCGATAGTTTATAATAATATAGAGTACTTATGCCTTCTTTTATGGAGATCGGTTGATAACAGATAAGAATAACTTTGACGAATTTTTTAATAGCTATCGAGACTCTC
>NZ_AUNJ01000409.1 GCF_000447775.1 Bacteriovorax sp. DB6_IX | reverse complement strand
TACAGTAACTTTCTTGATAACACCTGGAGGAAGCTCATCACCTCTGTGAAGTTTAGCGATCTCATCAGTTGTTTTTTGTCTAACTCTGTTGATTCTGTTTCTGATATCAGCAAAGTACTCAGAAAGTCTTTCTTCAAGCTCAGCTTGAAGTGGTAAGTATCCAATTAGCTCAAATGGAATCTGAGCAAGTACTTCACCAGTGATATCTGCACCTTTTTGAAGAAGTTCAGTTGAACCATCTTCTGATACAAGTTTATCAGTAGTTTTAGCACCTTTTAACATCTCAGCAATTTTTAGAATTGCAGAAGTTTGGATAGCTTTGATCTCAATTCTTTCGTCTCTTCTTAGTAGTGTTGTTTCTTGCTCAATAATCTCTTTAGATCTTGCACAAAGTTCAACACCTTCTCTTGTGTAAACACGGGCATCAATTACTGTACCTCTTACACTTGAAGGAACTCTTAGAGATGTATCTTTAACGTCTCCAGCTTTATCACCGAAAATCGCTTTAAGAAGTTTTTCCTCTGGAGAAAGCTGAGTTTCACCCTTTGGAGTAATTTTACCAACTAGGATGTCACCTGGCTTAATGATTGCACCAACTCTAACGATACCTGCTTCATCAAGATCCTTAAGAGATTCTTCTGAAACGTTTGGAATATCGCGAGTGATTTCTTCTTTACCAAGCTTAGTATCTCTAGCTTCAACTTCAAATGCTTCGATGTGAACTGAAGTAAAGATATCTCTAGCAAGTAGATCTTCTGTAATTAGGATTGAATCCTCGTAGTTGTAACCACCCCATGGCATGAACGCAACAAGTACGTTTTGCCCAAGAGCAAGGTCACCATTATCAGTACCAGGTCCATCCGCTAACACGTCACCTTTTCTAACGATATCACCCTCTTTAACAAGAGCTTTTTGGTTATTACAAGTTGACTGGTTAGTTCTTTGATATTTAACAAGTGAGTAGATATCAACACCTGACTCACCGTCTTCAAATTTATTTCTTTGAAGAACAATTCTATTTGAATCAACGAAGATAACTTTTCCATCATCTTTTGCAAAAAGAACTGCACCTGAATCTCTAGCAACTACTTTCTCAGTTCCTGTACCAACGATTGGAGCATCTGTTCTTACAACAGGCACGGCCTGTCTCATCATGTTCGATCCCATTAAGGCACGGTTGGCATCATCGTGCTCAAGGAAAGGAATAAGTGATGTTGCAATAGAGATCATTTGTGTTGGAGAAACGTCCATCAGGTCAACTTCACCAGCTTCAACAAGTGTGAATTCACCACTTGCACGAGCTGCGATCTGCTCACCAACAACTTTTCCACCAGAAACGTGTGACTCATCTACCTGAGCAATTACTTTTCCTTCTTCCTGGAAAGCTGTGAAGTATTCAACATCACCAACTGTTCTATCTTCTGCAACAGTCTGGTATGGAGTTTCAATGAATCCGTACTCAGAAACTTTTGCATATGTTGCAAGAGATGTGATCAGACCAATGTTCGGTCCTTCCGGTGTCTCAACCGGACACATTCTTCCGTAGTGAGTTACGTGAACGTCACGTACTTCGAATGAAGCTCTTTCTCTTGTTAGACCACCTGGTCCAAGTGCTGATAGACGTCTCTTGTGAGTTACTTCAGCAAGTGGGTTTGTTTGGTCCATAAATTGAGATAATTGTGAAGATCCGAAGAACTCTTTAACCGCAGCAGCAACTGGCTTTTGGTTAACAAGATCGTATGGCATCATTGTATCAATTTCTTGAATTGCCATTCTTTCTTTAACAGCTCTTTCCATTCTTACTAAACCAACGCGGAATTGGTTTTCAAGAAGCTCACCAACAGCTCTAACTCTTCTGTTACCAAGGTGATCGATATCATCTACTTTCCCCTTACCGTTGTTTAGTTCAACAAGGTATTGAGCAGTGATAATAATATCTTCTCTAGTAAGAGCAGTGTTTTCTACAGGTTCATTTCTATTGAACTTGTAGTTAATCTTCATACGACCAACTTTAGATAGGTCATACTTTTCTTCGTTGAAGAATAAGTTATCAAATAGAGCTTCTGCAGCTTCAACCGCTGGTGGCTCTCCTGGTCTTAATCTTTCGAAGATCTTGATTAAAGCGTCTTCTTTAGTATCTGTTTTATCAAGTAATAAAGTGTTTCTGATTTGATCACCGAAGTTGATCATATCGATATAAAGAACCTTAACTTCATTGATACCAGAAGCCATTAACTCTTGAATCTTAGCTTCTGAAAGAGCTTCGTTTGCAAGAGCGATAACCTCACCAGTTTCTTCGTTAAAGATATCTTCAGCAACAACTTTTCCAACAACTTCTTCTAAAGTAGCACTGATTGTAGTAATCCCTGCTTCCTCTAGCTTTCTTACAGAAGCCTTAGAGAATTTCTTACCTTTTCTAACGATAGCTTTTCCTGACTTAGGATCAACAATATCTTCTGAAGATCTTGTCCCAATCAGTAGTGAGAAATCAAGGTTTCTAGTAAAGACACCGTCGTTACCAAGAGTAATCATTTCCATGTTGTAGAACATGTCTAAGATTTGCTCAGTGTTATATCCTAATGCCTTAAGAACAACAGTTGCGTGAAGCTTTCTTTTTCTATCGATTCTAGCGAATAATACGTTTTTGTGATCGAACTCAAAGTCTAGCCAAGATCCTCTGTGAGGTATAATTCTCGCAGAGTAAAGTAGCTTACCACTTGAGTGTTTTTTTCCTGAGTCGTGCTCGAACACGATCCCTGGAGATCTGTGAAGCTGAGAAACAATTACTCTCTCAGTTCCGTTATATACAAAAGATCCTGTATCGGCCATTAGAGGAATATTACCAAGGTAAACTTCCTGCTCTTTAATTGAAGATACAGTTCTTTGTTCGTTTCCATCTTTGTCAATCGCCACATCGTAGAAAACTAGTCTAACTACGACTTTTAAAGGCGCTTCGTAAGACAATCCTCTTTGACGACATTCCTTAACTGTATACTTCGGCTCTTCAAGCGCGTAGCTTACAAACTCTAGTGAAACAGTTTTGTTAAAGTCGTGGATTGGGAAGATCGAGTTGAATACGGCTT
>NZ_AUNJ01000408.1 GCF_000447775.1 Bacteriovorax sp. DB6_IX | reverse complement strand
ANTTTCTTTTACAACTTGATCGATTTCGTCAAACTGATAGAGACTTGTAAAGTTCTTCCAAGACCCTAGTGCAAGAAACTCTGTATCCTGGTCCTTATTCTTAAAATAGTACTTAGGAATAGGATGAAAGTGGCTAAGTAGTCCTGCAATATTTAAGATATTAGAGTCAAATTCGAAGGCCATATATTGTGGCCCTTGATATTTCTTTACTCCCTCAAGATCACCCTTGATAAGAGTATTTATAATCTGCTCTTGAATATAACCTAGTGTAAGTTGCACTATTATTTTTCTCCAATATAAAGAGTTGCAATTCCAAAAGTTAACTCTTCATAACGAACATTTTTAAAACCAGCTTTTACCATCATGTCAGCAAAATCTTGCCCATAAGGGAAGTCTTCTACTGTCTCATTGAGGTAGCTGTAGGCATCTTTATGTTTTGAGATTAAATTACCAACAAATGGTAAGAGATATCTAAAGTAGAAGAAGTAAATTCCTTTAAATAGAGGATTCTTAGGGATTGAAAATTCCAATACCATTGATCTTCCACCTGGTTTAATAACACGGAACATATTCTCTAGTGAACGCTGTGGATCTGGAAAGTTTCTAATTCCAAATGAAACAGTCGTGACATCAAAGAGCTCGTCAGCAGTTGGGATTTCTACACCGTCACCAATTTGCATGGCGGCCTTGTGCGCATAACCTTTCTTGTCGATTTTGATCTTTCCAATATCAACCATACCTTTTGACATATCAAGCCCCGTGACTTTTTCTACAGAGTCTTGTTTTGCAAGAACGATTGTCAGATCCCCTGTCCCACATGCTAGGTCAAGACATTGAAGATTCTTTCTAGGAGGTAGGTTTTTAATAACTTTCTTTCTCCAATAAATATCAATTCCAAATGAGAGGAGGTGATTTAAAAAATCATAAGTTCCAGCGATCTTATCAAAGATTTTGTAAGACTCAGTCTTTCTTTCGGCCAATTGGTTGCTCATTGCATTATATCCTTTTATACTTTTGGCCAAAGATATACCGTAGGGCGAAAAATGACAAGGGACGAGTGCTCGACATGTATTAACTGCCCCAGTAGTTTACAGAGCTGGCCCTTTTTGCTAAAACTTGCTGATATTTTTAGATTTAGTTAGGTTATTATGACGAATTTCTTAGAAGCAATCCCGGGTGAAATCCTGGAAAAAATTGGCGATATGGATCTTTCTATTGAGAGCGAAAGCTGTCATGAGGCCGTTTCATCGGTTCTTGCCAAAACAGTACTCTCTGGTGGAAAGAGACTTAGACCCATGCTTTGCTTCTTAATGGGACGTTATTTTAATATTGAAATCAATAAGTTAGATCCATTTGCGAAATCAATCGAGATGGTTCACGCGGCCTCACTTGCTCATGACGATGTTGTCGACAATGCAACTCAAAGAAGGGGAGAGCCATCTATAAATATTGTTTCTTCAAATAAGAGAGCTGTTTTGGCCGGAGACTATCTTCTTGCCGATGTTATCTACACACTCTCAAATCAAGGTGATCTCAAGATTGTTCAAGAAATGTCTAAGGTTATTCAAGATCTCGCTCTTGGTGAGTGGATTCAATCTGATGCTATTGAACAAAGGGCCTATACTCAAGAGTTGATTGAGCGAATTGCTCACTATAAGACAGCTTCTGTGATGAGTTGGTGTACTTGGATTGGTGCCTATGCCGCTGGTGCTCCTGAGAGTATTTGTGAGCAGGCCAGAGAATTTGGTCATAGAGTTGGCCTAGCATTTCAAATGATGGATGACACTTTAGACTTTGCCTCGACTTCTGATAAGGACTTCCTTCTTGATGTAAAGAATGGAGTTGTGAATTCTGTTATTCTTGAATGGCTCATTCTTCATCCTTCAAAATATGAAGCTTATAAGAGCGGGACTTCTCTTGAGTCTCTTTGGAATGAAGATAGAATTGAGGAAGCAGTTGCTATTGTTGAGGCCCGTGCCCGTGAGCATATGAATATTGCCGGGAACTGTCTTAATAGTATTTCTGAGTATCTTATTTCTCAAGGTATGGATAAAGAAGAGGCCAACAAACGTATGGCCCCTCTTGAATTCATTATGTCATTTATTATTGATCGTAATCACTAAGAATTAAAGTTCAAAGCTTGCCCAGATAGGGAAGTGATCACTTGCCAACTTAAGTTCAACAGAGTCACTGTTAAAGCACTTGTCGGCAGAAATTTTATCAGTTCTCGATTTCAATGCCTTTGGGAGTTCACTATACTTCATACATGAACCCTCTTCTTCATTTGGATAATAGATTCCAGCATCAACTAACTTCAATCCTCTGTAGGCAATATAGTCGAGAGTGAGTTTGAGTCTCTTTGCTGAGAAATTTTGATTCTCATGAGTGTGTATAGGTTTTTCCATCCAAAGATTTACTGACTTAAATAATCTTCTTAGAACTTCACTTCCTTTATTATTGGCGTAGATTGACGTATTCCAATCACCCATTGCAATAAAAATGGCATCTTTATTTAATGGTTTAATATGTGAGTATTTCTTTGGAAGCTTTACCGGAATATCAGTTCCTCCAGTTAAGTACCATTCTAGAAATCTTAATTGATCGCGGTTTCTCTCATAATTAGGAGAACGACGATTACCAAAGTGAAAGGCCGGTGTGGCATGAAGAGTGATGACGTGAACTTCTTTGCCTTCAATTTCAATAATCGAATCAGTAAATGTCTTATCAAAGAGTTCTAGCCCGGTTGGGATTCTTCTTCCATTAGGTCTTCTAAATTTTGAGAATTTCACATTCTTATTAAACTCACGCCATTTTAGATCTTTGATGATGACTTCTTCTTTAATTGGAAACTTTGAAATAAGGGCCGTTGAATACTGGCCTGGAAAGAGACCGAAGTTATCTTGATCTGCAAGCTTTCGTGCTTGCTTTGTCATCTTTGTGAGATATTGACCTTTGAACTTCTTGGCCTTGTTTCCAGTATTGGCCTGGTTGAAACTTATTGCATGTTCCATTGGCTCCATCTTCAATGACTTCGCAAATACCTCTGCATTTCTTCCTTTCGTTCTGTAGTCACGCTTGGGGACATTTGGTAGATCATATTGGAGTTCATTAATTGATAAGAGATTATATTTGAATTCTCCTAGAATATCTTTGACGGCATTTAATTGCTTATTATCTTGGTGAAGCTTTTGAGTTGTCAGCTCCTTAATATTCCAGTGAACAACATTGACTGTGGCCTTCTTATTTTTAAAGCTTGAACAACTAAAGAGGGCGAGTGTTGTTAGTAAAAATAATACATTCTTCATTGGGGATATTCCTATTTCTAATACAATTAATTTGTGACTTGTTTACAAATATTCAAAGCATAAATAGCATCGTCTATGGCCAGGTAACAACGCTCTTTTCCCTTGAGGGTTTGTCTTGGGAAGCGACGACTCTTCTCCATTTTGTAAAAGATAGGGTCATTTTCAAGGGCCGTATTTGATCTTGCTTTTTTTACGATGATTTCAATAAGGCATTCCTTGTAGAGCTTTCCGGTGAGAGTTCTCTTTAGTTCAAGGTGAAACTCACCTGGAACGAGTTTCTTATACTCATCGAGAGCTCTTGTTTTATAACCTTTGTCATCGAGTTTAGACTTGAGCTTACGAATTAAACTTTCATCATAGTTGTGTTTTTTTGAAAAGGGATGCAAATGCACGAGGCAGCTTGGGTGTTGAAATGTTTCAACCCCTGCTGCACTCATTGGAAAAATAAAAAGAGATTAAGAATAAAGTCTCTATAATCTTTTTCACAGGCTTCCTCGATTTCTTTGATCTCTTTTGGAATCATGGCAGAGAGATTCTCATGTCCATTTTCAGTGATAAGAATATTATCTTCTATTCTAATCCCAATCCCTTTAAGTTCTTCTGGTAGTGAAGCATCCTCAGCAGGGAAGTAGAGACCTGGCTCAATCGTGAAGATAACACCTGGCTCAAACTTAATTGGGTCATCATTTTCATCAAGGTATGGGTTTTGGTCATGGACATCTAGTCCTAGCCAGTGACCTGTTCCATGTGGGAAGTACTTTCTAAAAGTTCCTTTTTCAAGGTTTTCCTCAAGGCTACCTACAAGGACCTTAAGGTCGATAAGTCCCTGAGTCAGAACATTGCATGTCGACTTGTGGAGCTCAGGAGATGTTCTCTCTGGCCATGAGTGACTGATGGCCGTTTTCTGTGCTTCAAGAACAATTTCGTAAACTTCTTTTTGAATTCCTGTGAATTTTCCATTTACTGGGAATGTTCTCGTAATATCTGTTGCATAATTATTTAACTGACTTCCGGCATCGATAAGGAGAAGGTCTCCGTCATTGAGTTGCTGGTTTATTTTCAATATAGTGAAGGATATTGGCATTATTTCCACCCGCTACGATATTGTCATAGGCATTACCCTGACTCTCGTCCTTACTAAAGATATATTCAATAAGCGCATTAACTTCTTTCTCTGATCTTCCTGGTGCTGCTAGGGCCATGGCCGCTCTATGGGCCTTGTCTGTTGCAATCATTGCCTTCTTCATCATAAGAATTTCATTTTGATCTTTTACAAAACGAAGTTGCTCAATATATTGACCAATATTGTGAACGATATGTGGTGGTTGTGCTGTATTCTTTCTCTTCTTATTGAAGAGCTCACCGCTAATTTTTTTGGACTTTATTTGTGATATCTAGTCTCTCATGAAAGTGGACATAGAGATTTTTGTGACCAGGTAGTAGTCCTTCCATAATTTTTTCAAAATCTTCAATGGCAAAGGCCTCATCTGCACCAAGGAGATCCTTGGCCTTTTCTAGTCCAAGTCTTTTTCCCATCCACATCTCTTCAAGCTCATTATTTGGGCGAATGAAAATATATGTCTTAGTCTGACTGTCTTTCTTGCTAAGAACTAGCACACTATCAGGTTCATTGATTCCAGTTAAGTATCTGAAATTTGAATTCTGTCTAAATGGGAATTCTGTATCGTTACTTCTTGTCATGAATGTATTTGAAGCGATAACAGCGATTCCGTTATCCATTTTCTCAAAGAGTCTCTCTCTTCTATTTGCAAAATCTGTACTCTGCATATTCCATCCTTTTGATATTTGGATCATCTTAGCATTTCAAATATAAATTTTACACTTTAAAAGCATGAAAAGCCTTGCTGTGGTACAGTGCGTCAATATTTTGGAGAAATAAGTATTGAAAAGACTCTTACTATCATGCCTGCTTCTGTGCATGGGTACTCAAGTCCTTGCTAAGGACTTTATCACTGTTGGTGTCTCGGGTTTTGGGACCAGAAGAGCTGAAAATTATTGGCAACCAAGTGGTGCTCACGACAACCTTCCAACCTCAGGGGCCTATAAGAGCTACAAGCTTGTCCACTATGCTAAGAAGAAAGAACTTCAGCAAATTGTTGATAATTTTGAATGTTCAAAGGGTAAGAAGGGCCGTAAGGATTTGGGCCTAATTGTCATGGCCAATAGTTGGGGTTCGTATAAGGCAATTAAACTTACCAAGATGTATAAGAAGGCCTGTGGAGAAGAAATAGATCTCTTTATTATGGTTGATGGCGTGAAGAAGCCAATTGCCGCTCAAGGGATTCGTCCAAAGGCCAAGAAGTGTGTTAATTTCTATCAAACTCGCGGTGTTGTTCGCGGTAAGGCCATTAAAGGTTGTGAAAACCATGATATGACAAAATATTGTTATGATAGTGATAGTGGAGTTCAATGCCATATTCGCGTCGAGTGGTCTGGAACTGCTGATGGTGCTCAAATAATTAGAGATTATATTTATAGCAATTAAAAAAGGCCTACATAGTGTAGGCCTCTTTCGTTCTTATTGGAAAATACTTATAGAGCGAACTCTTAGAAGTTTGCTTTTCTACAAGACTGGTATCTATTTGCGTAACCTGCTTCAAATCTACAGTCACTCATAGCTTCTTGACAGGCCTGAGCTTGAACTCCAGTTCCTCTTCTTCCTGTCGCAGTTCCAAAGTGAGTATCAACGATTCTTCCTCTTTGGTTAACTCTTTCTACACGACAAGTTTTTGTCACATAGTCATAAGATGATCCACCACCGTTACTGTATGACTTTGCACAGTAAGCTCTTGGGTTTCTTCCATCCATTTGTCTATCCCATAGATCGTTCTCACACTTATTTCTCGCTTTTTGACATGCTTGTGATTGAGTCTGTCCCTTAGCTCTAAAAGTTGTGATAACTGATCCATTTCCTCTTCTTAGATCAAACTCACATGTTCTCTTTGTTGGAGTCGGTCTTGGAAATGGGTTAGTGTTAGTTTCTACCATACAGCTTGCATCTCTATAACGCCTTGACTGTCCAGCAAGTCTTCTCTTTTCGAAACGACATTCTCTAAGAGCTTCCTTACAAGCCTCAGAAGTTGAATACCCATAACCGCTGAAATGTCTAAGAGTATAACCCTGAACGTCTTTAAGCTTGGCCGAACAATACTCTGCTGCTGCAGAAGTTGCGAATAATGCTGCTGCTATAACAATAAATTTTTTCATACAAATCTCCCTCTCAAATTTGTTTTTTTATTTCTGTTAATAATAGAAATATAGGTCCAATTTAATTTGTTCAAGTGTCCACAAAATGAAATGTGAGAAAAAGGCCTAAATGTAAGAAAAAGTCGGAATTCTGACATTTTCACTCTGTAATATGTTCAAAATTGGCCTGTGACGGTAACAATTTGCCCCTTCGAGTTTTGATTTTTTGAAAAATTTGGCCGCAAAAAGCCCCTGTCGATAGGGGTTTTATGAAAAGAAGAAGTGAAATATATACTTTACCGATAGATTTTGAAATGGCCTACACCTTAGCTGACTCAGGAGAGTGGGAGGGCTTCGATTTTAAAGATGGAAAGCTGATTCATCGTGGAGTCACAGAGCAAATTGTTGGTGTTATCAATGAGTTAGATGAGAAGCTACTGGCAAAATCACTCTCGGTTTTCAAGTTCTTGGAAAAGGAGTGTATGCAGGTTCGAGTCAAATGTGTTGGTGGAGATATCTTTTGCTCGAAAATCATCAGAGGATCAAGAAATACAGTTTCAAACGCCCAGGAAATCAAGCAGATTATCTCCGCCATGGCCCATGATGCGAAGAAGATTGGTCGTGAAATTCTCTTGGTAGAAGTTGTTCATACTCATCTAGGACGACAGAGTCTTACTGTCTGTGATGGAAAGGTAGTAAAACTTGAAACTCACGCACTTTCGCAAAATGATATTAAGTGTATCGAGAAGGTGAAGGAATTTATTGATTTTCCGATCAAGATTAAGGCCATCACTCAAGAAAAAATGTCGTATTACAAGCTTGTCGCATAGCTTTTGCCAAGCCGTTCACAGTTGTCTAAAATTTCAATAATGAAATATTCGGACTTTAGTAATCATAGAAACTCAAGCTATATGCAGTGGCTTCGCACACAGAAGTGTGTGGCCTCTGGTGCACCTGCTGAGTGCGCTCATCATATTCGTCTTGGAACGAATGGTGGAAAAGGTTTAAAGCCTTCTGATTATTTCTGTATTCCGCTTGAAAATGATTATCATACCCATGGTCTCTATGCTGTTCACAGAATGGGAGAGCAGAGTTTCTTAGAAAAATTTAAATTAAATAGAGAAGAGCTCTTTATTCATTTTCTCACTCTGTATTTAAAGCAGAGTTATGAAATTGTTTTAGAATTTGACGGTCTTGGTGATATTGAAAAGATCGCAAAGCTTATTGAAGAGATCGAGAGTCGCAGACCGGCCAAGAAGGTTACGAAGCCTGGTGGCGCAAAGAAGTCAAAGAAATCAAAAGTCCAACCGAATCTGGTTGTCCCAAAGGCCAGTGAGACTGAATACTACCAAAAGGCCAAGGAGCTTAAGAGGCAAAGGGATAAAGAGCTCAGAGATCAATTAAGCGCTCAAAAACCAAAGCAGAAAACTGCGAGTCTTAAGGACAATCCCTTTTATCAGAAGGCCAAAGAACTTAAGCGAGAGCAAGATCAAAAACTTAGAAAAGAGCTGAAGCAAAAGTCACAATCTGTCACTGCACCTAAGAATATTGATCACTATGAAAAGCTTAAAGAAGAGCAAAAGATCAAGGCCCGTGAGTATCGTCGCGCTCAGTATCAGAAACTAAAACAATTAAAATCAGAACAAAAATAGGCACCTGATAAGGGCTTGCCATTGCTTAAGTTGTTGAAACTACGAGCTTGCATATGACGAGCTCATGACTTCCTTTATAATTTCCTCTATGAAGCAAGAACTACCTAAATTTCAAGATGGAGCTAAGCGTGTAAAGAAAGCACGAGTTGCTAAGAATAGCTCTAGTGATATTCCGGCCTACTATCAAGTGGCATTCTATATGATTACTCTCTTGGTTGTGGCCAAACTCAGTGTAACTGTCTACTTGCAAGAGCAAACGATTAAGGAATTAAATCAGCAGGTAAGTGAGTCACGTGAGTTAATAGAGAAGCAACATGCTTCGATGCTAAAGATTCAGTCACAAATAAGTGGCCTTGAACAAAGTGGGGCGAAGAGTTTTGCAAGAATCCCACAAATTGAAGCTGACTTGAAATTGATTAAAGATAAGAACTTTAGAAATCTTAGCTCAAATAATGAACTCATCATTAAGGCCCTACACAGTATAAAAGACTTTAAAGATAGTGAAGCTCCTCAAGAAGGAAAATAAAAAAGGCCCTTATAAAAAGGGCCTTTGTTTTTATTTTAGTAAGCTTAGTACGCGATCTTTTCCGATAGTTCTAATGAAACCAGCCAGCTTCGGTCCTTTCTCTCTTGAGATAAGAAGTTGATAGATTGGAACAAAAATATCAGCAGGTTTTAATTCCATCTCGTGCATGACTTCATACATTCTCTCATGGAGATCCTTGTCAGTTGCAAAGTTGTCCCACTCAGACTCAAGTACTTCTGAAAGTTTTTGAATATAATTAGCGGCCTCAGCACTCATTTCAAAATTAACTCTTTCTTTGTTAATTCTAAACTTGAACTCTTCTGGAGCATGGTTTTCAATCCAATAAATAGCTCTTTCAGATCTTTCTCTAAAGCGTCTCTCATCTCTGTCATTCTTGATCTGGTCAGCATATGAAGCTCTGGCCTTTTCAATATCCATGTCATTGATTTGAAGAACATTACAAAGGTGGCGTAGAGATGGTTGAAATGGCATCTCTTTTGGCATCTCACCAATTTGAGAAAGCTCAATAACTCTCTTGGCCATATTAACTTTCTTTTCGTTTCCAGCTTCAACACCATAAGCAAGTCTTTCTTGCTTATCAAAGTCCTCGTATGTTTTGAGAACATCGAGGTCAAATGAAACAGCAAAGTCGACATTAGTCTTATATGAGGCAAAAATCCATCTCACCATTTCTGGCTCATAGATTTTTAGGATATCATCAACAGTAACTAGGTTACCTTTAGATGATGACATTTTTCCGCCAAGTCCCTTAATTGAGACAAAGTCATATTGAAGATAAACTGGTGTTTCCCAGTCAAAGAGTTTTACAATTTCTTTTGCCGTTGTATACGATCCACCTTGAGAAGAGTGGTCTTTTCCACCTGGTTCGAAGTCAACTTTTTCAAAGGCCCATCTCATTGGCCAGTCAACACGCCATGGAAGCTTAACAAGTGACGTTGTATTGAGATCAATTTCTCCTTCATAGTCGTGCTCATTATGCTTATAAGTGATTTTCGATTCACCATCCCAACCCGTAATAGTTGTCTTATCTGTTTTATACTTTTCACAGTAAACAGAGATTGGGTAATACTCATCACCGTATGGAGTTGAACGGTATTCATTGAGAATATCTCTAATTTCTTTTCTCTTATTAAGAGCTCTTTTGATGTCTTCTTTGTAATCTCCGGCGCGATATTTCTTGGCCTGGTAAATTGGCTCAACTTCCACTCCAACTTTCTTAAGTTGTGTTTCAAAGTTGTGCTCGTGGTGAGCGGCATAACTCTCGTGCTCTCCAAAAGGATCTGGTGTATCAACAATTGGTTGAAACATATACTCTTTAAGTTTTTCTTGATTAGGTAGGTTTGCTGGAACTTTTCTAAAAGTATCGTAGTCATCCCAACTGAAAATGAAACGAACCTTCTTTCCTCTTGCTCTTAGGCCTCTGGCCACAAGATCAGTTGTGATAACTTCTCTAAAGTTACCAAAGTGAACAGTTCCCGATGGTGTGATTCCACTTGCTAGAACGTACTCATCCTTATCACCTTTTTGGCGGATAATTCTATCTGCTGTAATATCGGCCCAGTGAATCATAGGAGGACGGTTGTTATTTTCGTTGTTTGACATCTTGCATAACTCCATTAATCAAAAAATCAAGTATTTAAGGCATCAACAATAACAAATTTATTTCATTAAGAATAGGGCCGGGTTGACAAATGGCCGAAAAAAACCAACTTTTATCTATAGCTCATAAGGGAGTTCTCATGATTGTATCGGCAATATTTAAGGCCATCATATTTTATATACTTTTTATCACGATTCGTGGTGCTATTCGTGCACTTGGAAATTATTCTAAGATCAAAGAGCAGCTGAATCAGGCCAAAGAGAATTATCAAAATCAATATCAGTCTCATCAACAAAATAGTCAGAAGCAAAATCATGCGGGTGGTGATGTTATTGAGGCAGACTATAAAGTTTTAGATTAAAACTGCTCCACTATAATGGGGATGAGATTCACTCATCTCCATGAAATCATTTCTGAATTATCAGAATTTTCTCAGCTGTTAAAAATGTAAAAAGGCAAGTTGATGTTTTTACTTCAAAACCCTTTATTTTTAACCCCATTTCTGTATATCAGTTTGAAATTGACATATAGCTAGGTCACATTGTAGAAACGCACCACGCAAAAATTACGAGGCATAAATGAAAAAACTTGTGGTGCTTTTCCTGAGCATACTTATCTTTACTCACGCCAATACAATGGCAAAGAGCTGCGCTCACCAATGTTATATCTTTCATATTGATGAAAAAGAAACTCCTGTTGTCGCTACACCTGAAGCCTTTAGACCAATGGGTGGGCACTCTGAGAATATGAATGAAATTTGTGTTGCCAAACTTACTCACAAAGGTGAAATCTTAACTTTTGTCGTCAACGACATTTTTTCCAAAGAACTTAGTTTATCGATCAGAAAGAGTGGGGATTTACTTGCCGCAGGAAACTTCAACGGTTCCTTTGGAGCGATTTCTTTCTATCCAAAGAAGATTAGATTTTCTTGCCGCCGATAACGCTTTGCATATCCTCAGATTGAAAATCAATGCTTAGAATATTTCTATAGCTACTTCAAGGAGGAAGTATGAAGAGGTTTCTTACCTTAACTCTACTATTGTGTCTTTTTGTCTCATGTAATGAAGATGAGAATAAAGAAAAAGATGCTGCCAAAATCCGTGCCGGACAAGAATTAAATACTGATCAAAATAGAGCGCTAGACTCAGATGAGTTCGCAGTTGCCAAAACTATTTGTAAGGCCATCGAAGAGAAGAATGCTGACATTCAAGGCTGGATTGGTTTTTCGAAACGCTTCTTCTTTAATCGGTATAAGAAAGGTTGTGGAACAAGTGAAAGACAGATATCTGGCTTTAGCGCTTCTTTAACTGCGCCAGAAGAGTTTGGAGATATTCCTGAGTTTATCTCTGCTTCAGATGGAAATAAAGATAAGCAAGACTTTGTTTATAAAGTCTTTGTCGAAAAAGATCCTTTTATTAAAGACGTTTGTGATAAAGTTGCAAAGGATGAAAAGCCTAAGATTATTGAGTCTCTTGATAGTTATAAAGTGAAGTATAGATTTTTTGGTCGTAATAAACTAGAACTTGCGCTTTATCGTAATCAGGGTGGAAAAATGCTTCCTTATCTTTTTAATATTTATACGATAGAAACTAATAGCAATAGTGATCGTTATGGAATGGTACTTGATCGTTACTCTGGCTCATATTGTCGATCAAATAATCAAGATATCAGTTATATCAGGCAGCTCCTTTAAAAACTGCTATACATAGCTGGTGCTAAAAACTATTCAAAATTAATAAAATTGAATCAAATATAGACAAGGAGCTTGAGAGCTCCTTGTTATTTCAAATAGATACCCAAAGCTAAAAATATTCATCTTGCATAAAACAGTTATGATTTATAACTGCCCAATTTCTACCTGCAATTCTTCTACTAAAAACAAGCTTGTCATCAAAGATGGCCGCTACAAACGAGCCTGTGACTCTCGAAAAATTCAGCGCTTCAGATGTAAAGTCTGTGGTAAGAAATTCTCTCGAGCGACTTTCTGTTTTGAAAAGTACCAAA